>NZ_JASHFB010000002.1:0-187701 GCF_047462815.1 Streptococcus mitis | reverse complement strand
ATTGGTACTTATGGCCAATAACCTCCTAAAATACAATAAGAGAACGACTCAAAATTAAAAAGCTAGAGTTCCACAATTGGAAATCTCTAGCTTTTTTTGTGGTCGAGAACTATTTTGTCCCAGTCTCACTTTTTTACCCTATTAAGTTATTTAGAATTTTCTTCTTAGTTACTTTACAAGAGACCTACACAATACTCCTGATTTTCCTATCTTCCTTGGCGATTCTGAGGCAAGTGTGGTACAATAAAAACATGAGAATTCAACAATTACACTATATTATCAAAATCGTCGAAACTGGCTCCATGAATGAGGCAGCCAAACAGCTCTTTATCACTCAGCCAAGTCTTTCCAATGCTGTGAGAGACTTGGAAAATGAAATGGGTATTGAAATCTTTATCCGCAATCCCAAGGGGATTACCTTGACCCGTGATGGGATGGAGTTTCTCTCCTATGCCCGTCAGGTCGTTGAGCAAACTCAGCTTCTGGAGGAACGTTATAAAAATCCTGTCGCCCACCGCGAACTCTTTAGCGTGTCCTCCCAGCACTATGCCTTTGTGGTCAATGCCTTTGTATCGCTACTTAAGAAAAGCGATATGGAAAAATACGAGCTTTTTCTTCGTGAAACGCGGACTTGGGAAATTATCGACGACGTCAAGAACTTCCGTAGTGAGGTCGGTGTCCTATTTTTGAACAGCTACAACCGTGATGTTTTAACAAAAATGCTGGATGACAACCACCTGCTGGCTCACCACCTCTTCACAGCCCAGCCCCATATCTTTGTCAGCAAGACCAATCCTCTAGCAAAGAAAGACAAGGTGAAACTATCTGATTTGGAAAACTTCCCTTATCTGAGTTATGACCAAGGGACGCACAACTCCTTCTACTTTTCAGAGGAAATCCTTTCCCAAGAGCACCACAAGAAATCCATTGTGGTTAGTGACCGTGCCACCCTCTTTAATCTCTTGATTGGTTTGGATGGTTACACTATTGCGACGGGGATTTTGAACAGCAATCTCAACGGAGACAACATCGTTTCCATCCCACTGGACATTGATGACCCGATTGAGCTGGTCTATATCCAGCATGAGAAAACCAGCCTATCCAAGATGGGCGAACGCTTTATCGACTATCTACTAGAAGAAGTCCAGTTTGATAGTTGAGAAATGATAAGAACCAATATGTAGGCTAGCAACAACCTACGCATTGGTTCTTTTTTACTTATAATTAAAAGTTTCCCCTGCCAACTTATCAGCTAGCTTGGGAAAGAGGGTATAAAACTTATGAGCTAGGTTCAACAAAATCGGAAGATTGAGTTCTCGTTTGTTTTTTCCTATAATCTTGACAATCTTTTTAGCTACTGCATCTGGTTCTAGCAGGAAGCGATTAACTGATTTAAGATAGGTGCCATCTGGGTCAGCCTGGTCAAAAAATCCTGTACGGATTGGTCCTGGATTGATCGTCGTTACATAAACACCGTAGGACATGAGTTCGAGACGCAGAGCATTTGAAAACCCAATGGCCGCAAACTTGGTCGCTGAGTAAAGGCTGGACTTGCCAGTAGCGATCAAACCTGCCATGCTGACGATATTGATGATATGGCCTTTTCGGCTTTCTTTCATACGAGCAGCAAGGCAACGAGACAGATTCATCAGGGCAAAGGTATTGACCTCAAACATCTGATGAATATCTTGGGCAGAAATCTGGTCAAATTCTTCAAAAATCCCGTAACCAGCGTTATTAATCAAGACATCAATCTTACCATAACGGAAATAGAGGTCAGTTACCAGAGTTTCTAGGGCTGAATCATCGGTAATATCGATTTCAATCAATTCTGCATGGGGATGATTTCCGTAGAGTTGAGCTAATTTTTCCTTATCTCGACCAAGCAAGATAAGCTGGTCTTCTGGTAAAAGTTTGACCATTTCTTGAGCTAGACCACCGCTAGCTCCGGTAATGAGAATCGTACGCATACTTATCCTTTCTCAATCTTTTAGATTTCCACTTCTTCCAAGTCTTTGACTACATGCACATTGTCAAAAATTGTAGCCGCATCTTTCTTGAGTTTGCTGATATCTTTTGAGAGGAAGCGAGCACTGATATGATTGAGCAGGAGGCGTTTAGCACCTGCTTCTACTGCGACCTCCGCCGCCTGCATATTGGTTGAGTGACCATGATTACGGGCAATTTTCTCATCGCCTTTGCCATAAGTTGATTCATGGACCAAGACATCAGCATTGACAGCCAGACGTACGCTGGCATTGGTTTTTCGGGTGTCACCTAGAATAGTGATAATCTTACCTGGACGTGGCTCTGAGATATAGTCAGCAGCCTTGATTTCAGTGCCGTCTTCTAGAACAACATCCTGACCGTTTTTGATTTTTCCAAAAAGTGGGCCAAATGGGACACCAGCCGCCTTGAGTTTTTCAGCATCCAGCGTTCCTTCAAGGTCCTTTTGCATGATACGATAACCAACGCAGAAAATAGTGTGATCCAACTCCTCTGCATAAACGGTAAACTTATCCGTTTCAAGGATTTTCCCTAGAGAATCTTGGTCAAACTCATGGAAATGAATCTTATAGGGCAGACGAGAACCCGACACACGAAGGCTGGTTAAAACAAATGACTTGATCCCTTGAGGTCCGTAGATTTCTAAATCTGTCTGCTCTTCATTGGCCTGAAAGGCACGGCTAGAAAGAAATCCTGGCAGGCCAAATATGTGGTCTCCATGCAGGTGAGTGATAAAGATTTTGCTGACCTTGC
The DNA here is from genome assembly GCF_047462815.1 of Streptococcus mitis. Taxonomy (GTDB): domain Bacteria; phylum Bacillota; class Bacilli; order Lactobacillales; family Streptococcaceae; genus Streptococcus; species Streptococcus mitis_DO. The sequence continues at coordinate 184,941 of NZ_JASHFB010000002.1, read as the reverse complement.
GTGGTCGAATTGTGGTTTCCAGAATGCGATTTTGCGTACCTTCTCCACAGTCAAAGAGCCAGACTTCGTTAATCTCGTCCAAGAGTTTCAGGGCGAGACTTGAAACGTTGCGGGCTTTAGAGGGCTGACCAGCCCCTGTTCCTAAAAATTGAATATCCATTCGATACTTTCTAATTAATCAATATATAACATAGCTGTACGGTTTTCCGATCGGAAATAGCGCTTGCCAGAAAAAGCAGCAGCTTCTTGCAGTAAATCCTCCTGGCTGTAGCCTTTAAGACGTTTGCGACCATCAGCCAAGCTTTCCAAATCAGTCAAAGCTGTGAGACTTTCCACGCTAACAACTTCCTCGTCCCCGACAGCCTTCATGTAAATCTTACCAGACTCTTCAAAGACTAGCTGATGGGGGAAAATTTGTGCAATCTCAAAAAGCAAGTTATCTGAAATCTTCTCTTCATTCTCAGAGAAAATTCGACCAAGGCCCTCTCTCTCATAGCAAAAACCAAAGGATTTACCAGACAGATTAAGCCGAATAAAAGGCTTATTTTCTAGGGTGAAACTTGGCTCAACGTTGTAGAGATTTAGTTCCTGACTGAGTTCAGCAAAATAATCCGTCGCAGCCTCAGGACTCTTTTTCTGGTAGAGTTCTGCAAAATAGGCATTGACCACGCTAGGTGGAGGAGTGATCAGTGCCAACTGCTCTTGCTCTGTTTTACCAGCTAGAAGTTGATCCAGATAGACCTTATCCAGACTTGTATAACCTCCATACTTTAGAGCTAAAGTTTTAATATCAGTCATAAAATTCTTCTAACCTCCATTTGTTTTTCTCAGAAATGTAACCTCTAATCACTTCGCCATCCTCCTGATAATCACGTTCTTCCAGAATCGCGACACTTTCTAAATCATGAATCTTGTATGACTTTGAAAAAGGCACGCGCAGGGTAAAAGATTCAAAAATATCCTTGATTTTCTCTAAAAATAGTGCCTGCAAATTCTCGCGACTATCCTCAGACTTGGCAGAAATGAGGGCATAAGGCGTTTGGGTCGGCGTAAAATCTTCGACCAAATCCGCTTTATTATAGAGGGTCAGGCGAGGAATATCTTCCATGTCCAAGTCTTTCATAATAGACAGAACTGTTTTTTCATGCTCCTCGTGGTAAGGATTGCTGGCATCAATAACATGAACCAGAAGGTCCACATGCTTGCTTTCTTCCAAGGTTGACTTGAAACTAGACACCAACTCTGTCGGTAAATCTTGGATAAAGCCCACGGTATCTGTCAAAGTTACTTGGAGATTGCCCCCTAGATGAATACTCTTAGTCGTCGCATCCAGAGTCGCAAAGAGCTCGTCAGCCTCATACTGGGTCTTACTAGTCAAAGTGTTCATGATGGTTGATTTCCCAGCATTGGTGTAACCAATCAAACCAATCTTAAAGGTGCTTGACTCCAAACGTTTTTCTCTGACAGTCGCCCGATTTTTCTCAACCACCTTGAGCTGGCGCTCGATATCCGTGATTTGATTGCGAACGCTACGACGGTTCAATTCCAGCTGGCTTTCACCAGGTCCACGGGAACCAATTCCTCCTGCCTGACGGCTGAGCATAATTCCCTGACCAACCAAGCGAGGCAAGAGATATTTGAGCTGGGCTAGGTGGACTTGGAGTTTCCCTTCATGGCTTCGAGCCCGCATGGCAAAGATATCCAAAATCAACTGCATACGGTCAATGACCTTGACACCGAGAACTTCTTCTAGATTGACATTTTGCCGTGGAGTCAAGCGGTTGTTGACAATGACAGTGGTAATTTCTTCTGCATCCACCATGAGCGCAATTTCTTCTAACTTTCCAGAGCCAACAAAGGTCTTGGAATCATATCTTTCACGTTTTTGTCTGTAGCTATCTACAACGACTGCCCCTGCCGTTTTCGCTAAACTGGCCAATTCTTCCATGGAGAGGTCAAAATTGTCCATGCCCTGCAATTCCACACCAATGAGCAGGACCCGCTCCTCTTTTTTCTCCGTATCAATCATCTAAAAACTCCTCTATCTGGCTTAAAATGCGGTCTTGCACACCAGCTTCTCCAATCTGATAAAAGGTGACCTGCATGCGATTACGGAACCAGGTCAACTGACGCTTGGCAAAACGACGGGTAGCCTGCTTGAGATTCTTACTAGCTTCCTCCAAGGTCTGCTCTCCACGGAAATACGGAAAGAGTTCCTTGTAGCCAATTCCTTTAGCAGCCTGCACATCAGGGTAATGGTCAAACAACCACTTGGCCTCATCCAAAAGCCCAGCCTCAAACATCAGGTCCACTCGGTGATTGATACGTTCATATAATTGACTGCGCTCATCATCCAAGCAGATAATCAGCGGTTCATACAAGGTCTCTTGATTTTCCAAATCCTGACCAAAATGGGCGATTTCCAAGGCACGCATAGCACGACGACGATTGAACTGGGGAATTTCAAGGCCTGCTTGCGCCACAAGATGAGCTAATTCCTCATCTGAATATGGCTCCAAACTAGCTCGATAGTCCAAAATCTCCTCATGGGGAGTCTCCCCACCCAGGTGATAACCTTCTAGCAAGCTCTGGATATAAAGTCCAGTACCACCAGCAATAATAGCTAGCTTGCCACGACTGTGAATGTCCTCAATAGCCATCTTAGCTTCTGAAACAAAATCAAAAGCCGAGTAAGACTCGGTTACCTCTCTAACATCGATTAAATGATGAGGAACAGCTGCCTGCTCTTCTGGACTAGCCTTGGCCGTCCCAATATCAAGTCCTCGATAGACTTGCTGGCTATCTCCACTAACCACTTCGCCATTAAAACGCTTGGCCACTTCAATGGCAAGGGCTGTTTTTCCAACAGCAGTCGGTCCAACAATCACAATTATTTTTGTTTTCATCTTTTTTCCTTGAAAAATTCCCATTTTTTCGTTACTATTATTATAACACAAAAAGGTCAGTCAGAAAAATGTGACCTCTTGAGGAGGCTGGCTGATTGAGAATATAAAGGAGGAAGACTCATGGCTAAAGGATTCGCTAAAGGTCTTGTAACAGGTGTCGCAGGAACTGTCGCTGCACTTGCAGGCGCGGTATACGCATTTAAAAAGAAAGTAATCGAACCAGAAGAGCAAAAAGCAGCTTTCATCGAAGAAAACCGTAAAAAAGCAGCTCGTCGTCGCGTATCACGTTAAGAAACAAAAGAAGTTGGGATTTATTTCTCAACTTCTTTTTTCTATTCTTCTAAATAGCTAGGTCAAACTTCAACTGTGGCTTAACAGGGGCATAATCCACCAACTCAAAATCTTCTGCTTTGATATCAAAGAAACTAGTCCCATCAGGAACATTTAAAACCAAGCGTGGTTGGCAGTTTGACGGCTCCCGACGAAGCAATTCCTGAGCTTGTTCAAATTGATTGTCATAGATATGGAGATTGTTGATGAAGTAGAAGAACTTCCCAACCTTCCAGCCAAAATGTTTGGCAATCATCATTTGAAGAGCCACATACTGCATAGCGTTGATGTGGTGGGCCACCAACATATCATTCGAACGCTGAGTCAAGGTTGCATCCAGATAGATTTCTCCATCTACACGGCGGACATCAAACATGGTCTGAAAGGCGCATGGGAGTAGCCCATCTGTCTCCTCAAAAGCTTGATAATCCCAGAGAGAGATAATATTGCGGCGGTTCCAAGGGTTAGCTTCCAACTGTTTGAGAAGCTTATTGATGATGTCGTGTTTCTTAACGACCGCCCCGTAACGCTCACCAATAGTTCCCGTATCTCCCACTTCCCAGTCATTCCAGTAGTGAACATTGTACTTGTCATTAAGCACCTCTAAGCTATTTGACTGGTCTTGGTAGATCCAGAGAACTTCCTTGATAGCTGATTTGATGGCAATAGGACGCAAGGTTGTGATGGGGAATTCCCCCTTGGCCAAGTCATACTCTGCAAAGGCACCCGTTACGTACTTAGAGTTGGCAACTGTCCCATCCTTGTACTTGGGACGGGCCTGCTCAGAAAAGACACCGTCTTTGAGGATTCGTTCAATATTTTCTTTAAAAATAGTATCTGCTTTTGTCATTTACTCTCACCTCATTTGTTTCCTAACTAGTATAGCATAAAAAAAGAAAGGAGGAAAATCACTCGCTTATGGAAAGCAATTTTCTCCTTTTTTATTTTATTGCAATACAAGTGATGCTGCTCCGATAACTCCAGCGTCATTTCCTAGAGTTGCAAGAGCTAATTTAGTGGATGTGCGTACTTGTGGGAAAGTATTTTCATCGTACACTTTTTGAACGCCTTGTAGAAGGAATTCTCCTGCAGCTGACACACCACCACCGATGACGATTGTTGATGGGTTTAAGATTGAACCAATGTTAGCACAAGCGATTCCCAAGTAACGTGAGAAATTACGGTAAACGATCAAAGCAAGGTCGTCTCCTTCTTTTGCCAAATCAAAGACAGTCTTAGCAGTTACTTCTTCTCCGTTATCGATCAAGCGTTTCAAGGCTGCATCGCCTTCGTATTCATCGGCATAGCGACGAGTCAAGTTGACAATCCCTGTTGCTGAAGCAACTGTCTCAAGGCAACCTTTCTTACCGCAAGTACATGCGATTGGTTGGTCAAAGTCAACAGTGATGTGGCCAAGCTCACCTGCTGCACCAGCAACACCGTGAAGCAATTTTCCTTCTGCGACGATACCGCCACCAACACCAGTACCGAGTGTCATAAAGACAACATCTGGTTGGTTATCACCAGCCCCCATCCAGCGCTCACCAAGAGCTGCCACGTTGGCATCATTATCGATGAAAAATGGAATGCCCAAGGCTTTTTCAATCTTTTCTTTAATTGGTTGAAGGGTTTTCCAGTTGAGGTTGTAGGCCCCGATAACAGTTCCTTTTTCACGGTCAACCACACCTGGTGATCCCATTCCAATACCTTGGAAGTCCGCTGCTACCAATCCAAGCAAGTCCAAACGATGTTGAATAGACTCAATCATATCATCTACGATATGACTTCCCTCATCCAAAATATTAGTCTTGATAGACCATTTTTCTTGGATTTCTCCTGCTGTTGTCAAGATTGCAAATTTGATAGAAGTTCCACCAAGGTCAATCCCAATAATCTTTTGACTCATCATATTCTCCTTTTTCATTTTGTAGTAATTGAAAATGCTTACAGATATAGTATAACAAAATTCAGTTCCTTATGCAAAGGTTTGCATTAACTTTCTGGATTTTATTCTGGATTATGGTTTCCAGAGACCTGAAGCATCTACGTAGTAACGTCCGCCATCAACTCGCTCATTCTTAGCCATTTTACCATCCGATTTCAAATAGTAATTTCCTTGCCATGCATTGCGAGCATAAGAACCATCTGATTTCAAGTAATACCAGGCTTGGTAAGAAGAATCATAAACCCACTCACCTTGTGCCATTTTACCGTTTGATTTAAGGTAATAAGCTCCTTGCCATGCATTTTTTGCATAAGAACCATCTGATTTCAAATAATACCAAGCTTGATAGGAAGAATCATAAATCCATTCGCCCAAGCCTCTTTACAACTAGAAAAATGAATGTTTTCTTCTGCTAACACAGGTTGTGAAAACAAGGCTAAAACTGGCAAGGTTGCCAGACTCATTTTTAAAAATAGACGTTTGTTCATTTCTTTCTTCCATAATTATGATATCGATTTCACTATTATTTTATCAAACTTATTTCAGCAATTCAAGAGCTTCTGTGGGCTTATCCTTCAAATGATTCCGAACTTCTTTCCAAGACTCTGCTGACTGCCCTAATACCTGTAAAAATACCAGTTTTCACCTAGTTCTCCTAAAGGCTTAACTCATACAAACCTCTCACTGCATTACAGCCGTAAATAGCCTCAGCTCGGGCTAAGTCTTTTAAAGTCAAGACTTTCTCTTCTACCTGTCCTGTTTCCAGCAAATGATGACGATAAATTCCTGGCAAGATTCCAAGTCGGATAGGCGGTGTGTATAGTTTCTCATCGATTTTCAGAACCAAATTTCCGATAGAGGTTTCAAGCAGTTCTCCTGACTTATTGTAGTAAATGATCTCTTGTTCCCCTAGGCTCAAATGTGGTCTATGAGTCGTTTTAAAATAGGTAAATGCTTGCTGTAAATCCGCTTCCTGAAGGCAAAGTTTGACCTGACAGAAGTTCGGACTAAGAGGTGTTAAGATTTGACGACTGAGTTCAAACTCTCCAGACTTGCTGAGACTAATTCGCAAACGGTAGTCTTGATTAGCATCACAAACCTGACACTCTGCTTCAATCTTTTGTCTCAAAATTTCTGGGTCAAAAGGATAAGCAAAATATCGGCTAGCTTTTCTCAGTCTTTCTATATGTTGCTCTTCAAACAGCAGTTGTTTTTGGCTAATTTTTCCAGTTGTAATCAGTTGGAAGCGAGCTTGTTTACGATAGAGAACAGCTGCCTTTTGATGAACCTCGTGGTATTCAGATTCCCATGTGCTATCCCAAGTGATCCCTCCGCCAACTCCATAAATGGCTTGACCTTTGTGAAGTTGAATGGTCCGAATGGCAACATTGAAAATCCGTCGCCCATTTGGAAGCAAGAGACCAATCGTTCCACAGTAAACTCCGCGCGGTTGAGGTTCCAAATTTTTGATAATCTCCATAGTCGCAATTTTCGGAGCACCCGTTATGGAACCACAAGGAAAGAGAGAACGGAAGATTTCAATAAGGTCAACATTCTCTCGCAATTGACTCTTGATAGTCGAAGTCATCTGCCAAACAGTTGAATACTGTTCCACTTGACAAAGACGTTCCACGTGCTCACTCCCCACCTCAGAAATACGGTTCATATCATTGCGCAAGAGGTCCACAATCATCATATTTTCAGACCGATTTTTAGGATCCTGCTCCAACCAACTAGCTTGGTCAAGATCTTCTTGGTCAGTCATGCCACGCTGAGTCGTTCCCTTCATTGGTCGCGTTGTCAACTCGCGGTCATTTTGCTCAAAAAAGAGCTCTGGACTCATGGAAATCACTGCCATGTCATCATGTTCCACATAGGCATTGTAGCCCGCCTCCTGCTCTACTACCATACGATTGTAGATAGCAAAAGGATTGGCGGTTAAGTCCTGCTTGAGTTGGACAGTATAATTGACCTGATAGGTGTCCCCCTGACGCAAATGATGGTGAATCTGGGCAATCGCCTTTTCATATTCTGCTTCAGACGTCACTTCCTGCCAATTTGAAGGCAAATCAACCTCATCATAAGTCAGAGGAATAGGGGAGGTCTCCACCCTATCGTGAACAGTAAAATAAAGCAAATACTCGTCCAATAAAGGTGCCTTGTGAACTGCTAATTTCTCCTCAAAAGCAGGTGCAGCCTCGTAGCTGACATAGCCCACCACATAGTAGCCCTGCTTTTGGTAGCTTTCCACTTGTGCCAGCAAGTCCGCCACTTCCGCTAAATATCTCGTTTTTAACTCTTTGATAGGCTGGGTGAAGGTGTATCTCTCGCCCAAAGCCCTAAAATCAATCACTGTTTTTCTATGCATACCTTAAGTATAGCACAAAATAAGAAAACCCTCATCCGCAAAGCAGATGAGAGATTTCGATTATTTAAAGATTGAAGTTTTAAAGCTGTTTGTTTGTTGAAGAAGTTTTTTGTATAGTTTTTCTTTAAGCGCAACAGTATTGTCAAATTTAACAGATCCATTTTTAAGAGTAGCTTTATCTTTATCAACTGCTGCAGCAAATGCATTCTTCAATTCGTCATAACTACTGTAAGTAGTACCGTCGATTGTAACAGGGTTAAATCCTGCTTTCGCTTTATCCACAACTTCTTTAAAGTATTCTTTCTTCCAAGCTTCTAGAGAAGTAAATTTACCATCAGAAACTTTCTTAATGATGAAGTCATCACCTAGGGTAGCATGACCAGCCTGTTTAGATTCATTTTTCAGCATGTTAGAAGCGTAGTTTAAGAAGCCTTTTTCATATCCAAAGTAACCCCACATACGGAAGGTGTTATGCTTGAATGACATTGCTCCTGGAGCTCCTTCACTTGTATTACCACCATAGATACCAGCAGTGATAGGCACCGTTACATAGGCAGAGCCAAATCCAGTTGGGTCATAAGTACCATTACCAGGACCGTGTTTGGTCATGAAGTTCTTATCTACCAGATCGTTAACAGAAGTTAAGTTATATTCTTTTTCTTCTGCATTCAAATCACGAACCTCATCGTATTGGTTCTTCGTATTCGCTCCACGTAGTTTTTTATCCACTTTCTTGAACCAAGCGTTGTTTAGTTCTTTATTGTGTTTATCAAGAACAGCTTCTCCTTCAAGGTAGTCAAGAAGCATGAGCGTATCATTGAAACCTTTCATGTAATGATCGATTTCTTCACGAGATGTAAGGTCATTTGGATTTGTGTTGTACCATTGATTTCCATCGTTTGGACGTTCATAGGCCATATTCAATCCTAGTGCTTTAAAGTCTCCGTTTGGACTTGTTTCAGCAGGGGATTGTAGCATACCTTGCGCAAATGCTTCTAGGTCAGTTCCTTCACGGTGTCTAGAACCACCTAGGTAAACCATGCGGTCATTTACGTGAGTCGTTTCGTGAGTGAAGGCTGAGATACCAAAGTCACTAATCATATCCGTCACCATAAAGAAGACTGAATCATCTTTATATGGATTACCGTAGATACGAGCTACAGCTCCCATACGCCAGTCAGTTGCGTGGTAACGACCTGTTGGTCCGTACAATTCACGGATAGGCGCTACATCCTTACCGCTATTCGTATGTCCGTATTTATCTGTGCTGATTCCTTTATAGTTTTGGTTATCTAACACAGGAGTTGGAACCATGTTATTGCTCTTAAGCAGTTGATTACGAACTTTATCTAATGATAAGCGCGACCAGAAGTCTAGGTAATTTTGTTGACCTTTAGCGACTTTATTGATTTCAGCTTTGAATGCTTCGCGTTCTTCCGCAGTATTCTTACCGTATTTCTCAAATGAACTGTATGCCATAGTGTTATATGTTGAGATTAAGAACATATGCGCATCTTTCAAGTTAAGAAGTGGTAGAATCATCTTACCATGCATGTCATTGTTTAATCCCTCGTAGGCTCTGTGTTTCTTATCAGCAAATTCAGGAGTTGTTGTCTTCGGTTCAACGACATATACATTATCTTTAGTTGCTTTTATAAACCAATCGTTTAAATCTGTGTCACTTGTGAAGAGTTCCATATTGTATTTCAAGAACTCATGTAAATTACCTTTACCAGTAGCACCGGCAATCACTTCACGATAAGCATCGTGAGTGCGGTCACCCTTAATATAACTTTCTTTAGAGCCAATATTGATGATTCTATCTAAGACGCTAACGTTCTTACCGTAGAAGTCCGGTTTGAACAACATTAACTCTTTAATGTTAAAGTCATCGAATTTAACGCCGTAGTATCGGTTGAGGTAAGACAAACCAAGAAGAACTGCGGCCTTATTGTCATCGATTTTCTTAATCAAGGCACGTTTTGCAGCTTCATCAGTGTTAAGCTGGTGATCTTCATTTTCTACTAACTTCGTAACGAATTTATTAAGATTATCTTTAACATACTTGAAGCTTTCTTCTAGGTACAAGTCCTTAATTGCATTGACTTTGTTAGGACCAGTTCTACCCAAATGTTGGTAAATCGGGTCAGATTGCAATTCAACTGAACTTAATTTGCTTTCAATAGCACTGATTAAATCTGTACGATCTTTAACAACCATATTTGGTGTATAAACGACTTCACCCAATTCAGCCACGCTATATTCTTTCACTTGTTTCACTTTAGATTCTTTCGGTGAAATTGTAAAGATGTCTTTTGTCTTATCTGCGTAGTGAACCATAATATGGTCGGCATCTGTAAGGTCTGTGACAAAGTCATTGCCTTTCATAGCAGTTACAGACAATACTTCTTTAGTCATTAGTGGACTATCAGCAGCTAATTTATTTCCTTGATTTACAATCCATTCTTTGTTGTAGAACGGTTGAAGTTTTTCAACATTACGATAAGCAAGTTCACGGTCTGCATTGTAATCTTGAGTATCTTTGTAAGTGTCAGATTTTGGTTTAACATTATTTAATGTATCTGAAACAAGAGGATTGATAACATAATCATTAGCCGTAATTCCTAATGTTGCAATTTTCTGGTCAGCTTCATCTTGAGACACTTCTTTAATTCGGTTAGAAACAGAGAATTTAAATGAACGTTTACCTGTACTTACATCTTTCACGATAAAGTTACGTTCTAAAGCGTTATTTGAGAAGTATCCACCATCTTCGTCAATATCTTTAGATCCATAGAACACTTCACCATTTTCAACTTTCATCATAGACACAGAGTCTGCAACTTTACCCCATGCCCAGTTCTTACTAAGGAAACCACCTACTTCAACAGGTGTATTTACTTTAATAGTTCCTTTAGTAACAGCGTTACGAACAGAACCATATTTACCAATTCCGTTAGGATCGGAACCGTTATCGGATCTAGCAACAAATCCACCGATACGAGCTTTATTAGCAGCTATATCAGCTTCTACATATCCTTTATCAACATTACCTTTCCAGATTTCGCCAACCATGCCACCGAAATCCCAACCTCTATCACCTACACCAGTAAGTTTACCGATATAAGCAACATTAGTAAGTTGTCCGCCGTTATCTAATTTGTTAACAAGTCCGGCAATTCCATCTCTACCAGTGATGCTACCAGTTACTTTAATATTCTCAACAGTAGCATTCTTAACAGTTCTGGCAAGTGCAGAAATATTGTCAATCCAAGGCATATTAATATCGACATTAGCCAGATTAACATCTTTAACCGAACCACCTTCAATACCACCAAATAATTGACGTGTCATATTGTGGATTGAATAACGTTGTCCCTCAACACTTGATAACTTACCTTTAAATGTACCAGGAACATACTCTTTATTTGGAGTTGGTACATTAGCTGCATTTAGATCTGCACCAAGTTTGAACTCACCGCTAGGGTTAGCTTTCATATCTTTTACAAGCTCATTGAAGTTGTAGTAAACATTACCTTCTTTTGCTTTTTGTTTTTCAAAGTAATGAACATACTCTTCGCTAAGTGTGTTATCAGCATTACGTTGAACTAAGTCCGGTGCTTTGGCAGTGACTTTGTATAAAGTTTTTCCATCTTTTTCTACTTCTTCAATCTTGTCAACAGCAAGTCTTGTAACTTTGTTGTCGTGAGTTGTAACTCGTAGATAAAGCGGAGCAACATCAGCTGGTTTTTCTGTAAGCAAACTAGTATCTGTTTCATTACCGTCAGCGTCCACACTCATCAAGCTTGTTTCTTTGATGTTTTTGATTTCAACTTTTTTGAGGTCAATTCTTAGAGGTTCTTCATTTAGAACTACTTCCTCATCGCCTTCACCACGGTCATAAACCATCTTAGTTTCAATCTTATAATCTTTGTAGTATTGCAGATCTGTCAGGCTAGCTGTCAAGTTGTCAGGTGAAACATTTAAAGTTTTCACAATCTCATCACCTTTTTTCAGAGTTAAGGTGATAGATTTAATGGCCGCCTTGCTTGGATTTTCTAGACTGTATTTAACATCTGAAGTCCGTTTCAAATCCTTAGGTTCAACTGCAGTGATGGTCAATACTGGTTTTTCAAAGCTCTTAGTACCACGTTTCAAAATTCGGTCTTGAGGGGCCTCAATAACCTCTTCTGTAACTTTTGGAGCATCTTCTGTTTTAACTCCCTTAATGGTATTAAAGGTCTTAGTGATTTTTTTCTGACCTTCTTTACCTTCTTGAGCTACGACTTCTAAACCTTTTTTCAGTTGATTATCTTCTTCAATCTTTTCTTTGAATGGAATCTTTTCAAGGCTTTCCTCTACAAGAGTTCCTTCAATTGGTTTTGTACCACGGCTTACCTGTTGATTTACAGGCTCCTTGGTTACTTCCGTACTGGTTGAAAGAACTTGGTCAGTTTTGACACCTTCTACCGTTTTATAGGTTGTTTTTGTAACTTGACTTCCTTTTTCACCATTTCGTAGGACAGTTTCTTCGTCTGTATACTTAGTTGGATCCTCAGTAATTTCAGTTTTGTAGTCAATTTCTGTAGTTGATTCTTCAACAAGGGTTCCCTCAGTCACCTTATACTCAGGTAACTGATCTTGAACAAGTGCTTGACCTTCCTTGCCTTCCTCTTGAGTTCCTTTTACTTCTACTTGAGCTTCTGGTAGTTCAGGTTGCGTTAAAGATTGGCCTTCCTTACCTGACTCTTGAGTTCCTTTAGACTCTACTGTAGCCTCTGGAAGTTCTGGCTGTACTAAAGCTTGACCTTCCTTACCTACCTCTTGAGTTCCTTTAGACTCTACTATAGCTTCTGGTAGTTCCGGTTGCGTTAAGGATTGACCTTCTTTGCCTTCTTCTTGGGTGCCTTTTGCTTCTACTGGAGCTTCTGGCAATTCTGGCTGCGTTAAGGATTGGCCTGCCTTACCTTCTTCTTGAGTACCTTTCGCTTCTACTAGAGCTTCTGGCAATTCTGGCTGCGTTAAGGATTGGCCTGATTTACCTTCCTCTTGCGTACCTTTAGCTACTTGGTGAGTTGGGGCAGGTTGTGGTACTGGAGTTGGGGCAGGTTGCACCTCTTTCTTAGTTCCGACTGCAATGACCTGCGACACAGGATTTTGAACTACTTGGTCTTTGATGACTTCTCTAACTTCTTGACCGTTGACCATCGAAACTTTGGTTACAAGGCGACGCTGACCATTTACTCCGGCTGTGACGATACGAGTCTGTCCTTCTGCTAGATTCGCATCTGGACTTGTGACCGTTTCAAAAGGAATCTCCACCAAGCTCTCTTCCTGTCTAACCTGAGGATTCTCAGAAACTGGTTTTTCTTCAACAGCAGGGGCAACTGGAGTCTCTACCACAGTTTTTTCGATAACAGTTTCTGGAGCAAGAGCAGGTCTTTCTTGAACGACTTCTGTTTTCTCGATTTCTTTTGAACTTTGCTTTTCTACTGGCAACTGAGGCTGTTCAGTTGAAGTTGGTCTTAATGGATGGAGTTCTGCTTCCTTGAAGTAACCAATGTATTCATAACCATCAATGTGGATAATCCCTTCAGCCAAGCCTTCATGTGTAGAGGCTGAAATAGTTTGGTTATAAGAAAGCAATTCCTTATTTTCAAATGCAAATGTCCCATAAGGTACAAAGGTGCTGGCTCCTAAAGAACCAATCAAGAGAACACCTAAAACCTCTTTACGACCTTTTTTGGACACTAAAAAGACTGCTAGAGAAGCCGTTGCCAAGCCAAGACCTGCTAGGGCTAGTTCCTTACTTCCTGTGTATGGAAGTTGTTGACTGTTAGTTGCCTTCTTACGATAAACTACATAGAGAATATCATCATCTTGAAATTCTGTAGGAACCTCATGGTGAATCAGGGCTTTTTCAGACTCGGTCAATTCCTGCTCCGCCAAATAACGGTAATGAACGCTATGAGCACCGCCAACTTCATTGGCTTGAACCTTATCTACTGAAAGGGCACTGGCTCCAAAAAGGAAGGCTCCGATGGCTACAGGACCTACCCCAACAGTTAGCTTACGAATTGAATATTTTGTGATTTTTTCTAGTTGCTGTTTTGTTTTTCTCATTTTCACGACTTTCTAATAGAATCTTGTGGATAATGCGCACGCGCACCTCCAATTAATTTTGGACGACTAGCCAACGCCGTTACGTGGGCATGACCAATCTCTCTCAAAAGAGGACGAATCGGAACCTGAACATGCTTAACATGCATACCAATTGCTGTGTCTCCGATATCCAATCCAGCATGAGCCTTGATAAATTCAACCTCAACTGGATCTTGCATAAACTTGAAGGCTGCCAACTGACCCGAACCTCCTGCATGAAGAGTAGGAAGGACACTAACGATTTCCAGACCAAACTGCTCTGCCACCTGACGTTCAACGACGAGGGCCCGATTGACATGTTCACAGCCTTGAACGGCTAGATGAATTCCTTTTTCTACTAGAACATCTAGGATGGTCTTCACAATGATTTCACCAATTTCTTGGCTGGATTCCTTGCCAATCTGACCACCTATCACCTCACTAGAAGAAAGGCCCAAAACAAAGATTGATCCCTGCTTCAAATTGGCCTTTTCTAATACATCTTTTACAATCTGGCTTGTTTCTCTTTGAATGTCTTTTTCCTTCATACTTGATACCTCTTTTGTCATTATCTATCATATCGTTTTTTCTACGTTTTAGCAAGATAGACAACCTAGAAAGCTTGCCCAATTACGCATAAAACTCCCAGAATTGACTGGGAGTTAGCTAGTTTCTATTCTATTTATGTATATTTCAACCGTCGTCCCTTTTGAGGGGGCAGAATCGATTTTCATCTGGTAATCTTCTCCAAAATGAAGTTTGAGCCGTTGATCAACATTTTGAAGACCAACTCCCCCACGTTTGAGTTGACTTTGACTACTATCAGCAGCAGCTTGGAAGCCAACTCCATCATCCTCAATACAGATTACCAAGCCTGAATCCTCTTTCTGTACAGAAAGTTTAATATGGCCCTGACCTTCTTTCTCCTTGATGCCATGGTAAAGAGCATTCTCTACAAGGGGTTGTAGAACCAACTTGGGCAAGACTAGATGATCAAAGGCAGGATTTTCAGCAATCTCGTATTCCAGCTTATCCCTATAGCGTTGTTTCTGGATAAAGAGATACTGGCGAACATGATTGATCTCATCAGACAGGCAAATCAAATCTTTACCCTGATTGAGCGCTAAGCGGAAATAGGTAGCCAAGGACTTGGTCACCTGCACCACTCTCTGACTATCCTGAAATTCAGCCATCCAGATGATGGTATCCAAGGTATTATAGAGGAAATGGGGGTTAATCTGGCTCGACAGTGCTTGAAGTTGGTACTGACGGGTCGCTTCTTCCTGCCTGCGAATATCTGCCATGAGCTGATCAACTTGATCCAACATGGCATTGAACTGGCGAGTCACCTCTCTCAGTTCATGGGCACCAGTTTCCTTGGCACGAAGATTCTGATTACCAGAAGCAATCTCCAGCATGGTTTCTCTCAAGTCATTCATAGGAGCAATCCAGCGTTTAAGACTAAGCCACACCAAACAGAGACAGGCGAGAAGAGAGGTGAAACTGGCTCCAAGCAAGGTCCACATGAGCTGACTCCGAACTTGCTCTAACTTCTCCAACGAAGACACACCAAGCACCGTCCAATCAGTTCCAGCAATCTTTTCTTGACTGACATAGGATCGGTGATCTAGCGTATAGCCCTGCCCTGTCTCAATATAGGGTTTCATAGCCTCCATTTCGCTAGACGAACTATAAACTGTATGTTGAGGATGATAAACAAATTCATGGTTTTCATTGATGATAAAGGCAAAGCCCTGCTGCCCCAACTGAAGTTGATTTAGATAGGCTTCCAGAGTTTCATAAGAAATATCCAAACGAAGCACACCCAGATTGGCTCCCTTTACATCAACAAGTTCTTGAGTGACAGAAATGACCCACTGACTATCTGATTTACGAGCTGGAGTCAAAACTGGCTTAGACCCCTGATGAATAGCCTTTTGGTACCAATCCTCAGCCATCATATCAGAAGAAGTTTTCATCTGCACACTATCATCTGTAGAAATGACCTGACCAGATTTGGTCACCAGCACAACAGTTTTCAAGTCCTGATCTGCCTTTAAGATGGTCAAAAACAGATCTCGGATTTCCTTGACCTTTTCTTGACTGGGATTCTCAGCATAGGCTAGGACATCCGTCTGCTGGGTCAAACTAGTCGAGGTGGTTTCTAATTTTTTAATATAAGACTGGATAAAGTGACTAGTTTGGCTGATAGTCGTTTGGCTATTACCCTCAATAGTAGCCTCAATGGCTGATGAACTAGATTGATAGTAGAAAGTCCCAACCAGAGCTAGGAGAATGAGAAAGACCAGAAAGATGGAAATAACCATTCTGACTAGAAGAGAAGAACGCTTCATAGGCCTTCTCCCTTCTTAAACTGACGAGGTGTCACACCCGCAATCTGTTTAAAACGTTGGGTAAAGTAGTTCATATCTTCAAAACCAACCTTTTCTGCAATCTCATAAATCTTCAGATCTGTAGTTAAAAGCAAGAGCTTGGCTTGTTTGACACGTTCTCTCACCAAATAATCCTGAAAAGGTAGGCCCAACTCTTTCTTAATCAAAGAACTCAGATAAGTCGGACTAAAGCCCAAGTCACTGGCCAGAGACTTTAAACTAAATTGGCTGTCATCAAGATGAGACTGGATTTTCTGAGCCATATTTCCTTCAAACTTATCGGTCAGTAAATATTGTAACTGCTCTTCCTTTTCTTCCTTATTCAACTTTTGCTTGATTTTCCCCAACATTTCCTCGATATCCTGACGAGAAAAGGGCTTGAGCAGGTAGTCATCCACACCTAGTTTGACAGCAGACAAGGCATAATCAAAATCATCGTAGCCTGTCAAAAAAACTAGATGCACCTGAGGATAGGTTTCTCGGACCAGACTGGCCAACTGGATGCCATTTAGCTGAGGCATGTTGATATCGGTTAAAATGATATCCGGCACCTGCTTTTGTATCAATTCCCAAGCCTGCCTTCCATTTTCAGCCTGACCGATGATTTCCATATCGTAGGCTGCTACATTGACCAGCTTGGTCAAGCCTTGTCTTACCAGATATTCATCTTCTACGATTAAGATTGTATAGGTCATGCTTCTCTCCTTTGTCACTTACTAGTATCAGTATAGCAAAATTCTCCTCTAACTGCTTAGGAAAGACTTCTTATACTCAATGAAAATCAAAAAGAAAACTAGGAAGTTAGCCGCAGTTTGCTCAAAGCACTGCTTTGAGGTTGTAGATAGAGATACTGGGCAAAAAGGCTTTAAAATTAGAAAATTTGCTTTATTTTCTCCTCAAATTGAGTTTTTGCCCAGTCTCAACTCTACCCACGGTAAGGCGACGCTGACGTGGTTTTAATTTGATTTTCGAAGAGTATTAATCGACATAATCTAGTAAATAGGCATAGCCTTTTTCTGCCATTTGGTCTTTGGGAATAAAGCGGATAGAGAGACTATTGATACAGTAGCGCAAGCCCCCCTTGTCCTGTGGGCCGTCCGTAAAGACATGGCCAAGGTGAGAATCTCCAACTCGGCTTCTCACTTCCATGCGCGTCATATTGTAAGACTTGTCTTCTTTGTAGGTGGCAACATCTGGACTGATGGGTTGGGTAAAACTAGGCCAACCGCAACCAGACTCAAACTTATCCTTTGATGAAAAGAGGGGTTCGCCAGTTGCTACATCCACATAGATACCAGATTCAAATTTATCCCAGTAGCGGTTTGAAAAAGCGCGTTCTGTTTGATTTTTCTGGGTGACTGCATACTCCTCAGGTGACAAGGTCTTTTTCAATTCCTCATCACTTGGCTTAGGATATTTGCTGGCATCGATGACGGGATAAGCAGCCTGATTGACATTGATATGACAGTAGCCATTTGGATTTTTCTTGAGGTAGTCTTGGTGATAATCCTCAGCCACCACAAAATTCTTCAAGGGCTCCTTTTCAACTGCCAGAGGTTGGTCATATTTCTTAGTCACCTCATCAAAGACTTGATTGATCACTTCCAAATCCTTGTCATCTGTGTAATAAACACCGGTACGGTACTGGGTCCCCACATCATTTCCTTGTTTATTTTTGCTAGTTGGATTGATAATGCGGAAGTAATGAAGCAAGATTTCCTTGAGGGAAATTTGCTTGGCATCATAGGTGACATGGACAGTCTCCGCATGCCCTGTTTGATTGATCAATTCGTACTTGGTTGTTTCCCCTCTACCATTTGCATAGCCTGAAACGGCATCTGTCACTCCAGGCACGCGTGAGAAGTATTCCTCCACTCCCCAGAAACATCCCCCAGCTAGATAAATTTCGTGCAAGTCTGCATCTTTACTAATTTCTGTTTTTTTCACTGTTTTTCCTCCTTGGCTAACTGCCGCTTTCTCAATTTGAGAGCTATCTGTCTGCCCTGCATTTCGCATCAATAGAAAATAGAAACCGGTTATGGCTAGGAAAAAGATCCCTGCCAAGACAAACAATTTTACTTTATCATTCATGACCTTTCTCTACCCCATTTCTTTCAATTCTTTTAAAATCATATCCTTATCCATAAAACCTGGTTGTGTTTTGACCAGCTTGCCTTCCTTGTCTATAAAGGCTTGAGTTGGGTAAGAACGGACACCATAACTTTCCAAGAGTTTGCCTGATGGATCAATTAAAACTGGGAAATTTTTATAATCCAAGCCCTTGTACCAATTCTTAAATTCTGCTTCAGCTTGTTCCCCCTTGTGTCCAGGAGAGACCACCGTCAAAACTACATAGTCATCACCAGCTTCTTTAGCGATTTCGTCCGTATCTGGAAGGCTAGCTAGACAGATGGAACACCAAGAAGCCCAGAATTTGAGATAGACTTTCTTGCCCTTGTAATCAGACAAGCGATAGGTCTTGCCATCTACTCCTGTCAGTTCGAAATCAGCGACTGCCTGACCTTTAGTAGCAGTTTGTGAACTAACTTGTTCTGTTTTTGTTTGCTCCTTCATAGTAGACTCGTCTGACATGTTTTTAGCCGAACAGGCTGCCAAGCACCAGATTGAGCCTACTCCAAGGAGACATGTTTGCCATTTTTTCATTTCTTTTTCCTCTCTATTCAAATAATGTAGTCAAAATGGAAGCATTTCCCAAAAGCACCAAGATTCCCATCACAATAATGAGGAAACCACCCACTTTTTTGAGGGTTCCTAGATAAGGATGGAATTTTCGAAAATGTTTCAAAACATAGCTGGAGGCTAGAGCTAGAACCAAAAATGGTAGTGCCAAACCTAGCGTGTAAACCAACATGAGACCAGCCCCCTGCCAAACACCTGAACCACCCGAAGCCGCTAAAGCCAAAACAGAGCCAAGAACCGGACCCACACATGGCGTCCAAGCAAAACTGAAGGTCAATCCCAGTAAAAATGCCTGACTATAGCCGTTAGCGTTTTGCCCCTGTCTCTTTAATTGTAGCCTTCTTTCCTTGTAGAGTCCCTGAAAATGTAAGACTTCCATCTGGTGTAAACCCAAGAGAATGATAACTGCACCTGTCACATACTGAAACCAAGAAGCATAAAGCAAATTGCCTAAAAAACCAGCTCCATAGCCCAGTAAGATAAAGATAAAAGAAATCCCCGCTATAAAGGCCAGAGTTCGCAATAAACTAACAAGTGAGATTGAAAATTTTCCGCTAGAAGCCTGAGCACCATCTTTGTCATCCAACAAGATCCCTGCATAGACTGGTAACAAGGGTAAGATACAAGGAGAAAAGAAGGAAAGAATTCCAGCAAGAAAAACACTGATAAAAAATATTATATTATCCATTACCTTCCTCCATTCTTTGATTTGATAGGACTATTATAGCCCCAAAACTCCAGAAAAAACAGGGACAATGATAGGGAAAAATAGGAATTTAATTAGGTTATTTAGAAATCGGGCACATAAAAGAGTCTGGGACAATAGTCTCTTGTCTCCAAAAAAAGCAACGGATTGCCGTTGCTTTTTTGCATGGTTACGATAGTCTTGGTAAAATAGAATTGCTTAATAAACCATTTAGAAAGGCTATCCCATGCATATTCACTATAACACAAATCAAACAACTTTACCACTAGAAATCAGTTCTTTCTTGCCACAAGACCATCTCGTCTTTACTATTGAAAAAGTGGTAAATACCTTGGAAGATAGTCACTTCTACGCCTTCTATCATGCCTTTGGTCGCCCGTCTTATCACCCTAAAATGCTTGTATCTACTCTTCTATTTGCCTGTTCACAAGGGATTTTCTCTGGTCGAAAAATTGAAAAAATGATGATTGAAAATCTGGCTATGCAGTACCTAACAGGACAGTTGGTTGTCAGCTACCGCACCATCAATCGTTTTCGAGTCGCTGAAGGGATGGAAGAACTCATTCGCAATCTTTTCATCGACCTCAATCTTCGTTTAAAAATGGAAGAGTTAGTGACTTTAGATTGTCTGTTTATTGACGGGACTAAGATTGAAGCCAATGCCAACAAGTATAGTTTCGTGTGGAAAAAAGCAACAGACAAGTTTTCCGTCAAACTTCAAGAACAGATACAGGTCTATTTTCAAGAAGAAATCACTCCCCTTATCCATCAAGCTATCGAACTGGATACACAAGAGCCTATCTCCTCAGAGCAGTTGATTGAATTCTCTCAAGTTCTTGAAGAAGAATTGGAAAAACTGAGCCAGGACATTGAGGAGACACCTGTTAAAGGAAAGGACGAACGTAAAACCCAACGTCGTAAACTCAAGAAAGTCTTGCGTAAAGTCAAAGATGATTTTTCAGTACGTGCTGAAAAATATGAGAGTTATCAGGAGACATTTGAAGGTCGCAACAGCTTTTCCAAAACAGATACAGATGCCACTTTTATGCGGATGAAAGAAGATCATATGAAAAATGGCCAACTCAAGGCTGCTTATAATCTTCAGATCGCTACTGAAAACCAATTTGTTCTTCACTATGATGTCTTTTCAAATCCGACAGATACCAAGACTCTTCTACCATTCCTTGAAACCTATCCACATGACTTGAAGATAGTTGTCGCAGATGCTGGATATGGAAGTGAAGAGAACCTCCTTCGTTTAGATGAAAAGGGTGTGAACCATCTGATTAAATATGCCATGTTTGATAAGGAACAAAAGAGAGGGTATAAACAGTCAGCTAAAAACTTAGCGAATTGGCACTATAATGACAAGGAGGATAGCTACACACATCCTAATGGTTGGTGCTATCGTTTTCACCATATCAAATATCAGAAAACACAGACGGACTTTCAACAGGAAATCAAGGTTTACTACGCCGATGAACCTGAATCAGCTCCTCAAAAGGGACTGTATATTAATGAACGCTATCAGCACTTAAAAACTAAAGAATGCCAGACGCTTTTATCTCCCCAAGGTAGACAGATTTTCGCTCAACGCAAGATTGATGTGGAACCTGTCTTTGGGCAGATAAAGGCTTGTTTGGGTTACAAGAGATGTAATCTGAGAGGGAAGCGTCAAGTGAGAATTGACATGGGATTGGTACTTATGGCCAATAACCTCCTAAAATACAATAAGAGAACGACTCAAAATTAAAAAGCTAGAGTTCCGCAATTGGAAATCTCTAGCTTTTTGTGGTTGAGAACTATTTTGTCCCAGTCTCTTGATAGAAACTGAAAAGAAAATTCACTCCTCTTCCCTGCTTATCTGATAATAAATAAGGTCCGCAAGATAGCCTTTTCTCTCAACCCCATTTACAATGGTTTTTAGATAGGACATCCCAGCCTTTTCCATAACACGGCCTGAAGCTGGATTGAGACTAGCGTAGCGAGCTCTGACTTTTTGAAAGCCTGCTTGAGTAAAACAAAAATCTAACACAGCTTTCAAGGCCTCTGTCATCATACCTCGGCCCCAAAAATTTTTTCCTAAAATATACCCAATTTCACAACAAGAATCATTCTCATCCATTTCAACGATGCTAATATCTCCTATCACTTGCTCAGGGTTTTCTTTGAGACAAATAGCCCATTTGTAATAGTTGGGATTGATATAAGAAGCAACCCATTTTCGAATCGAGTTCCGAGTAACCTCGACATCAGGATGGGGATCCCAAGTAACATAGGTCAGGTTCTCAGCAGATGAAGCCCAATTTTGAAACATAGCTTCCGCATCACTCTCCACAAATCTTCTCAAAATCAAACGTTCTGTCTGTAATATTTGCGTACCGATTGCTTTCATGATGTCACCTCACTTTCTGATAAATGATTCTCTGTCCAATCGACATTGAAACTTGTTTTGCCTTCTAATCTCAAGGTTATAAGCTAAAAAGGTCCACCGGACCTTCTTCGCTTTCTCATTTCTAGGCTCAGGGTAAAAAGGTCCACTGGACCTTTTTACTCCCAAAAGTCATCAAATACGGTGATTGGTAGGTGGCGTTTGTGTTGGCCTTTGTACCACCAGTTTTCAATGGTCGCTTGAGCTTCTGGGCTGATTGTTTTGCCTTCGAGGTAGTCATCAATTTCATTGTAAGTGACTCCGAGGGCTACTTCATCAGCTAGGCCTGGTTTCTCTTCTTCTAGGTCTGCTGTTGGGATTTTTTCATAAAGGGCTGGGTCTGCACCTAGTTCCTTCAATAATTGTTTTCCTTGACGTTTATTGAGTCGGAACAGTGGTAAAATATCTGCACCACCGTCACCAAACTTGGTAAAGAAACCTGTGATATTTTCCGCAGCATGGTCTGTTCCAATGACCGCTCCTCTATGGGAACCAGCAAGGGCATACTGAGCAATCATACGGCAACGTGCCTTGATATTTCCCTTGTTGAAGTCTGAAACAGGGCTTCCTGTCGCTTCAACTGCAGCTGTCATGGCATCAGCTGATTCCTTGATATTCACCACTAAACTGATATCTGGCTGGATAAATGCTAGGGCTTTTTGAGCATCTGCTTCATCAGCTTGCACTCCATAAGGCAGGCGGACAGCGATAAATTTGTAGCTGTCATCTCCCGTTTCTGCTCGCAATTCTTCCATAGCCAATTGAGCCAATCGTCCTGCTAAGGTTGAGTCTTGCCCTCCAGAAATCCCTAGTACAAAGGTTTTTAGGAAGGGATGTTTCTTCAAATATCTTTTTAAAAAATCAATGGAACGACGGATTTCTTCCTGGGCATCAATCACCGGTTTGACACCCAGCTCTTGGATAATCGTTTCTTGCAAACTCATTCTTCTTCTCCTTCACCAAGGGCTTCCTTACGCATTTTGTCAATCAAGTCCATCTTATCTTGCCATACATCACGCGCCAAATCCACTGGATAATGCTGCGGATTGAGCACGCGCTTGTACTCATCCCAAAGCTTGTCAAATTCCTTACGGGCATAAGCCTGAATCTCAGTCAAGCTAGGCAGGTTGTAAATCAATTTTCCGTCTTTGAAGATATCCACCAAGAGAGGCACGGCATCAAAATTACGAACAGTCTTCTTGATGTAGGTATAAGTCGGATGGAACATCTTGATTTCTGTCATGCTGGCAACATCTACGCCATCATAAGTGATATAATCGCCTTCTGACTTGCCTTTTTCACGACTGGTAATACGCCACACCTGCTTCTTACCTGGCGTAGACACTTTTTCAGCATTATTTGACAGCTTAATAGTATTGCGCATGTTCCCATTTTCATCTTCGATTGCAACAATCTTGTAAACTGCCCCAAGAGCTGGCTGGTCATAAGCTGTAATCAGCTTGGTTCCCACACCCCAGACATCAATCTTGGCCTTTTGCATCTTGAGGTTGAGGATGGTATTTTCATCTAGATCATTTGAAGCATAAATCTTAGCCTCTGTAAATCCAGCTTCGTCCAATTGCTGACGGACTTTCTTAGAAATGTAGGCAATATCCCCTGAGTCAATCCGCACACCCATAAAGTTAATCTGATCACCTAGCTCACGCGCCACCTGAATGGCAGCTGGTACCCCAATGCGAAGGGTGTCATAGGTATCCACAAGAAAGACACAATTTTTGTGGGTCGCAGCATAAGCCTTGAAAGCTTCATAGTCATTTCCATAAACCTGAACCAAGGCATGGGCGTGAGTTCCTAAAACAGGAATGTCAAAGAGTTTACCAGCACGCACATTACTAGTTCCATTAGCGCCACCAATCACCGCTGCGCGTGTTCCCCAGATGGCCGCATCCATTTCTTGCGCACGACGTGTTCCAAACTCCATCAAAGGTTCATCTTCGATGACCGAACGAATACGAGCTGCCTTAGTAGCCACCAAGGTCTGGTAATTAACGATGTTCAAAAGAGCCGTTTCGACCAACTGACATTGAGCTAGAGGGCCTTCCACCTGCACAATCGGTTCATTAGCAAATACCAAGTCCCCTTCTTGGGCAGAACGAACGGTCAACTCCAACTTGAAATTGCGAAGGTAGTCCAAGAATGCCCCATGATAGCCCAGCGACTCCAAATAGGCAATATCGCTATCTGAAAAACGCAAGTCTTCAAGATAATTCACAATTCTTTCCAAACCTGCAAAAACTGCATAGCCATTTTTAAAAGGCTGTTGGCGGAAATAAACCTCAAAGACCGCCTTTTTATTGTGAATCCCTTGGTCAAAGTAAACCTGCATCATGTTAATCTGGTACAAGTCCGTGTGCAATGTTAAACTATCATCTGGATACATACTTTTCCTACTTCCTTAGCTAGAAACTCATGAAAATTTTCAAGAACT
Organism: Streptococcus mitis; assembly: GCF_047462815.1. GTDB lineage: Bacteria > Bacillota > Bacilli > Lactobacillales > Streptococcaceae > Streptococcus > Streptococcus mitis_DO. Next base: position 160,572 of record NZ_JASHFB010000002.1, on the reverse strand, counting down.
TTCATGTATTCCAATAAATTAGTACTATTATATCACATTTTAGCTGGATTGAGAAAAGAGTAACAAGCTATTCTCCACTCTCCAGTTCCTCCATATCTTGTTCAAACTTTTTCTGAGCCCATTCGCCATAGCTCAATGCAATATATAAATGTCATTTTGTAAAATTTTATTAACAAAAAACTCTCTACCACAAAATAGAGAGTGTTAAGTTTAAATATAGGATTTCAAAATATCGACGACATCACTTCTTTTCTTAACCTTATAGACCTTGATTACCAATTTCTCAGCTGCGATTGCATTGTCCTCCATATCGTCTAGAAAGACACAATTTGTAGGATTTAATTGGTATTTATCGAGAATCCCCTTCATACTTATGTCAAGAACCCATCTTTGCCTTATGCTTTCATATTCTACTTACAAATCCTTTTGGTAATAAAATCTTTGCCCTGTGTAGGGATACTCTTGCAAAGCAAAGACGTCCTTGTAGCCATACCTTTTATAAAAATCTGGAGCTTGAAACTGGTAAGTATTAACAAAAGCAAAACGACAGTTTCGATTCTTAGCTTCACTTTCAGCCTGCTGCAATAGTTTTGAACCGATTCCTTGCCCTCTCAATTCCTCTGTTACAAACAAATACTCGATTTCTAGCCAATTTCCAAAAGTCTCTGCTATCAAACCTGCCAGGAGATTGCCCTTTTCATCTTCGACATAAAGATTAAGTGGCTCACTTTCAGCTTCTTCTCTTTTTGAACGATTATAAGCACGAATCAGATTCCCTATTTCTTGCGCTTTCTGAGACTCCTTGTTTTCCAATCTAAAGTACATCTAAACCTCCTCAAACACTGTTACAGCTTGATTATAATCTTATTTCAATAGACTGTCAAACTAGCAAAAACTCACCAACCTGAGTTGATGAGTCCTTAATCTATTTAAACATCTTACAATATACGTTTTTCTGATTTTAAAAGACTTTTTTCCTATTGTTTTTTGAAACATTTTATCTTAAACAATACAAAATACAGATTTTAATCAACCCTATATGATAGATAAAATAGATTTCTTTTTATTCCCCAAAGACTCCTACTCTCACTGTACGATGTAATTTCTGAGTCTCTAATAGATGAATTGTTTGAATGACAGATTGATAAGTAGCATTTGCTTGAATAGAAGCAAGACTCTTTTGCATAACTTCTTGACTATATTCGACCTTATCACGGTGTTTCTCTTCCGCCAATAAGTTTGCTGCCTCTTTAAAATTATCGGCTCTATAAGTCTCTAAATAACTATAAAGTAAATAAAGATCATTCATATTAAAGTAAGTTTCTGGAATTTCTCTTTTATATGCCAAAAACTGTTCATCTTTCATCAACTCAATACCTTTTTGGCGATAAGCATTAGAAGCATCATTATTCGCAGCATTTGTAAATTCTTTTTTTGCAATGTGCTTATACACAGCTTTTACAATCAGAACAAGTGGGGAAAACAGAAGTTGGAAAACCACATAACCAAGCACACCTCCAATAATATATTCGGTTAATGATAGTACAGTTCCTTGAATAATTCCTAACAAGAAGCAAAATGCTATAAAACCTAATACACTTAAATTATATACTTTTTTAAGCTTCCCATAGTTCCCCATAATACCACTATATGCTTTATTTTGTTCTGCTGAAATAGCTTTATTCAAGTCAGATACAGCTTTCAAAACTTGGAAACTATATCCAAACATTTCAATCAATTGTTCTCTACTATATTTGTTCATAATTCAAATTTCCTATCTTTAATCACCCTTAATTTAGTTTTTCCTCTTAACAAATAATCCTGCTAAACCAATCATTGCTAATAATCCGTAGCCAACTGTAACAATTGAATTTGCTACCCTAGAATTTTCTCCTGTATTTGGTAAAGCATATTGTTCTGCTGGCTTATTCGCTGGTTTATCCGCTGGTTTATCTGCTGGCTTATTCGCTGGCTTGTCCGCTGGCTTGTCCGCTGGTTTATCTGCTGGCTTATCCGCTGGCTTATTCGCTAGCTTATCCGCTGGTTTATCTGCTGGTTTATCCGCTGGCTTGTCCGCTGGTTTATCCGCTGGCTTGTCCGCTGGTTTATCCGCTGGCTTGTCCGCTGGTTTATCCGCTGGCTTGTCCGCTGGTTTATCCGCTGGCTTATCTGCCGGCTTGTCCGCTGGCTTATCAATGATAGCACTTGGATCTAATTCTGGTAATTCATCAACAGTTGGGGCATCTTTTGGTGTTGCGCCAATACCATCCGGATTTTGTTTTGTAGTCAAATCACTTGGAATGTCTGCTGTGATATCCAATTCTGGCAATTCATCTACGGTTGGAGCTACTTTTGGTGTCGCACCGATACCGTCAGGATTTTGTTTTGTAGTCAAATCACTTGGAATGTCTGCTGTGATATCCAATTCTGGCAATTCATCTACTGTTGGGGCTACTTTCGGTGTTGCTGAAATGACACGGTTACCATCAGTATATACATTTAGCATCTTATCGATTGAAAAGATATCTGATTTGTATTTGTGGTCAGCTTGTGCTTGTGTCAAACGAGCTTTGGCATCCGCTAAGTCTTGCTCTGCAACTGTGATGCGTTGTTCCACGTTTGTTCTATCTGCTTCTGCCTGTTTTAAACTTGCACGCAATTGTGGCAATTGTGCGTGGACACGCATAGCATCATCACGTTTACTTGTTGCTGCGTCAATTTCACTTTGAATTGTGTTGATACGTGCAGTTACATCATTTACACGAGCTGTTGCTTTATCCAACTCTTTTTGTTTTTGGATAACAGCATTTGCCTTATCTTGAGCTATCGCTGTAAGTGTGGCTAAATCAGATTTTGCTTGATTTAGAGCTGTTGTTGCATTCGTGCGAGCTGTAGCAATATCATTCAATTGGTTGTTTAAAGCATCTAACTCTTGAGTCAAATCAGCTTTCTTCGCAACTAATACGTCACGTTCGCGTTCTTGTGTCGCTTTTTGAGCTTTCAATGCATCTAACTCTGCTTGCATTTTTGGTCGGTCATCGATGATTTGACGTTTAACAAACACATAATGTGTGTCCGCAATAAACTTCATCTTTTTACCATGGAATGTTGGGTTCATTGGGTCATCTTGTTTGAAGTTATTGTTATGATTCCAGTAATCCTTCTCATCCTGGCTTTGGTTTAGGGAATAGAACGCTTGGTTGTCTTCGTCCCATCCATAGGTTGAACCTTTGTGCGCACTAGCATTGAATGAACCGAAATAAGTTGTTTTATCTTTGCCGTCAATGGTTGAAATGGCAAGGCCCATTTTACCACCTGTTGGTGTTAATAAGTTCTTGCGGTGTCCGTAGTTTAAACCTCTAACATTATTGTAGTCACTATACCAACCTAATAGCATTTCATAGGCTAAGGTTTCATTCGTTACAATATGGTCAAATGTTAAATATTCACCATCACGACCAATGATTTGTTCTGATGCTCCGCCGAAAATGTTTTCAACGTTCTGGTCTGGTTGCACCCCTTTGATATAGCCCGGTTTGTCTGTCAAACTTGTACGGTGTGACAATACGCCTGTTTTCTGCATTTCATCAGCACGTTTTTGCGCGTATGCAAGGTACTCATCGTCAACTACCATATCACCCTTCAAATTGTTATTAACACGTAGTTGATTAAGCAATTTGACAAAGGCGTCTGAAATACCTTTGTTATCTACCTTGTAACGGTATGTTGGGCGTTCTTTGTATTTACGAGTTGTCCAATCATATGGCGCTTTCTTATAGGCTGCTAGAGCTTCTGCAAAGTCAATCATGTCTTTAGTTGCATCAATTTCTTTGATATCGACGCCTTGGAAGTTGACCGGTTCCATTTGGTTGTTACGGAAGAACCCATGGTTATACTCATAATCATTAAGATTATCATGAGCTGTGTGATTACGTTCATCAGGGTTTAAATCTGTTGAGATAACTTTAACTTTGTAGCTATCGATTTCACCTTGTTTCGCAGCAATTTTAGCGTCTGTAGCTGTGATTTGCGCACCTTTTGCATTCAAATCGTTATCCACGTTTGAAATTTTGTCATTGGTGCTTGCAATATTTTTACGCACATTTGCGTCTGTGATTGCGTCAAGGTCGGCTTGTTTGTTATCTACATCCGTTTTCTTAGCATCACGGGCATTGTCAGCTTCTGTTTTTGCTGCGTTTGCGTCGTCTAGTGCTGTATGTGCATCACGTTCACCATCTTTAGCGGTATTCAAATCGTTTGTTGCGTTTGTCTTGTCAGCTGTTTTGCTAGCGATAATATCGTTTTGAGCATTGATAATTTTGTTTGCGTTATTAGCAGTATCAATGTCTTTATTGATGGAATCAATTTTGCCATCAGCTTTTACTTTATCATCTTTTGCTTGGTCGACTGTGCCTTGTTTTGCGTTGACATCAGCTTGCGCAGTGTCAACGTTAGCTTTTGCTGTATTTACATCTTGTTCAGTAACATGAACAGGGGTCGTCTTCACCGTAGGCTTGGGTTTACCAGAATCAACCTCTTCTGCATGGGCAGTTGCATTTACAGCACCAGCCCCAACAAGAATAGTTGTCAAACCAGCACCTAACAAAATATCTTTTTTCTTCATAATTTTGTCTCCTTTTTATTTTTTTGTATATTATACTGTAATTAAGTCTCATTTTGGAACTTTCTACTGAAAACAGTATAATTTTATTACTTATCTTGAGTTTGAAACAAAAATCTACTAAAAATAGTAGATTTTTTCAAAAATATAAAAATTTAAGTTATAATGTAATAAACTGAGACTAAGGAGACTATCATGGAATTCAAACACTATGGAGAAATTATCCACAAAATCCGTCAAGATCGTAATATGACCCTCAAAGAGGCTGCTGGAGATGTCATTACTCCCAATAACCTCAGTCGCTTTGAAAAAGGATTATCTTCTATCAAAGTCGATACTTTTTTTGAAATTTTGAGTAGATTTAATTTAGATGGAGACGACTTTAATGAAGTTCTTCATATTCAAGATGAGAATGCCCAAAGAGCAAAGCAAATTATAAATGCATTAATTAAAAATGATAGAATAAAAGCTAGACAAATACTAGGAAAGAAAAGTGACTGGGGAAATATCATAGACTATTACACACTAAAATTAGCTATTTTACAAACTCAAGGAAAGAAAATAGATGAATTGGCTCCTGATGAAGTAGAAGCTATTCATTACTTGGTCGACTATATATTTAGTATTGATACTCTTTATATTCGTGATTTTACTGTTATTGAAATTCTTTTGGGACATAAGGTTCAATGTTTTGAGTTAAAATTCCTTGAATACCTCGAAAAGATAATTCTTAAAGGATTGGAAGAAACTAAGTATGTAACTTATGATTTTCCTTACAGATATGCTATTACTGGAATGTTTTTAGTTAGAACATATTCTCGCTATGGCTATTATGATAAAGCTGAAAAACTCATCTATAAGTTGAAGATAAATATATCTGAAAAATTCTCTCTTGAGTATTCAATATATCCCCTAATTTATTTAAACATATTCGAAGTTTTCAATCTACTACGACAAAATAATCCTAAGGCGATTGAACTAGCTAATACTGTTCTTCACTACATTGATGCCCAAAACAACCTCTTCCCACTAGCAAAGATGTTTGAAGAAAAGAACACATTCGTCAAAGAAGTTCAACGACTAAATAAAACTGGCATTCCATTCCCTACGGAAGATGAAGAATAACTATCAACACCAGTTTAGAGCAACATGTTTATAACTTCAAAAGCACCAAAGTCACTTTAGACTCTGGTGCTTTTTTGACTTGATTTTAAAGAAAAAAACTCACCAAGCTTAGTTGATGAGTTCTTAATCTATTTTCTAAATTTCCACTGGCTGTATATACCGAAACCGATAATCCAGATAGCTGAACCGATTGCTCCGACAAATGTAGACTCTTGTAAAAAGAGGGTCACAAAGACAAAGGCAAAGAAGAGCATAGTTAAAGGATTTAGGAAACGATAATGTGGCATGAGATAGCCATCTGCCATAAAGTCTGGTGACTTGCGGTATTTAAGGTGAGCCACCATAATCAAGATATAAATGGCAATATAAACACCTGATGATGATGCTGTAATCAAGGCAAAGGCATCCGAAACACCTGGCAAGACATTAATAAAGGCTGCTAGGGCAATCAAGATTGCTGAAGCGATGATGGCATTTTGTGGCACATTGTGACGAGAAAGAGTATCTGCCTTAATCGCCTTTAAGAATGGGTTTGGCGAATCATGAGCAATCTGGTACAAATGACGCCCTGTTGAGTAGAGGGTTGAGTTGAGAGCAGATGCTGCTGACGTCAAAACAACGAAGTTAATCAAGGCTGCTGCCCACTTGATACCTGCCAATTCAAATACTGTTACAAAAGGAGAATCAGCCGATGCAAGTTCACGCCACGGAATGATAGCCATGATGGCTAAGAGGGCACCACCGTAGAAAAAGGCTATACGCAAAGGAATTTCCTTAACGGCTTTTGGCAAGACCTGACGTGGATTTTTTGTTTCTGAAGTTGTGACCCCGATAAACTCAATCATAAGGTAGGCAAAGAAAACCATCTGGAAGGCCATGACAAAGTTAACTCCACCATTTGGGAAGAGGGAGAAATTGTCGGCGATATTAGCCAAACTTGCTACTCCATGTGGTGTCTTAAAGCCTGTCAAGACCATAAAGACTCCCGTGGCAATCATAGCTAAAATAGCCACAATCTTGACCATAGCAAACCAAAACTCAACTTCCCCAAAGAGCTTAACTGCAATCAGATTGACCAAGGCTAGAATGGTCAAAAATCCAATCTCAATCATCCAACTTGGCCAGCTAGGGAACCAAAACTGAACGTAGTGAGAGATAGCTGTGATTTCCGCCATACCGATAAAGACAACGGATAGCCAGTAAGACCAAACTGAGAAATAACCCCAGCCCTTACCCAAATGACGCGTGATAAAGTTGATAAAGGTATGTTGCTCAGGATCTTGATAAAGCATTTCCCCAACCGCACGCATCATGAGGAACATAAAGGCTCCAGTAATCATATAAATCAGTACAATGGAAGGACCTGTTAGGCTGATAGAGCGACCTGCTCCCAAAAAGAGTCCTGTTCCAATTGTTCCCGCAATGGCCATAACCTGCACGTGACGATTGGTCAGACCACGCTCCATCTTATTTTTTTTCTTCTTTGAACTCATATCGTCTCCAATTCAATTTAAAATGGAAAAAGGAGTGAGTGAAGCGCACAGCCTCCCCACTCCTTTTTTGTTTTTAGGCTGTTTTTTCAACCTTTAAGATTTTTACATCATAGCTACCAACAGGTGTTTCAATGGTTGCTGTATCACCTGTTTTCTTGCCAATCAAAGCTTGTCCAATTGGGCTTTCATTCGACACTTTACCTGCAAAGGCATCCGCACCGGCTGAACCTACGATAATATAAACTTCTTCCTCATCCTCACCAATTTCTTGGATAGTGACTGTTTTACCAATCGCTACTTCGTCTTGAGCAACTGAGTCACTATTGACGATTTCAGCATAACGGATTTTTGTTTCCAAGCTAGAGATTTGTCCTTCAACAAAGGCTTGTTCATCCTTAGCCGCCTCGTATTCACTGTTTTCAGAAAGGTCACCGTATGAACGAGCAATCTTAATGCGTTCTACCACTTCTGGTCGGCGAACCAATTTCAATTCTTCTAATTCTTTTTCAAGTTTTTCCTTTTCCGCAAGGGTCATAGGATATGTTTTTTCTGCCATTTTTCTCAACTTTCTTCTGATGATATTTTCTAACTAAAATTATGTGAAGCATCACATAATTTTAGTTTGTTTGGTTTAATTTGCTGTTGACATGTTCAGCGACATTACGATCATGCTCCTCCTGAGTAGTAGCATAATAGACCTTACCATCTGTAACATTAGCTACAAAGTATAAGTTATCACTCTTAGTCTGATTAATACTTGCCTCGATGGCATCCAAGCTTGGACTATCTACTGGACCTGGCATCAAACCAGCTTTCGTATAAACATTATACGGTGAATTAATTGTCGTATCAATTCCAGCATCATCAGCAAGACTAATCTTCTGACCAAGTTTTCCTTGGGCATACAAGATGGCAATATTGCTTTGAAGTGGCATACCAAGATTCAAGCGATTGTAGAATACACCTGCAATCAACTTACGGTCTTCCGTCTTAGCACCTTCTTTTTCGACCAGTGAAGCAATGGTCAGCAATTCATTGACCGTCAAATTCTTAGACTTAATTGTACTGTAATGAGGTGCTAAAGTCTTGTCCATAGCTGCCAGCATCTCATCAATCAAACTTTCAATAGTTGTGCTTTCCTTGATAGAATAAGTAGCTGGGAAGAGGAAACCTTCCAAACGGTAACGAACGCCACTTTCTTTCGTTGGCAAGCTTTCAAGTAGACTAGGATATTTGGCAACTTCTTGGCTGATAAAGTTGTCATCTTGCACTTTAGCCAAGAAAGCATCCGCTGTCAAAGGCTCTTTGAAGTCACCTTGCAATTGACCTACAGCTTGTGCCATTTGATCAATCGTATAACCTTCTGGAATTGTTAAATTCGCAAGCGCAGGTTCTTGAGCTTCAGCTGTTCCACCTTTTTGCAATTCATGGATGATATCTTCTGTACTCATACTCTTTTGCAAATTGTAATAGCCAGACTTCAAATCTGAATAATTTTTATATTTTGCATAAAAAGCAAAAATCACTCCGTGTTTAATCAAACCAGACTTTTCAAGAGTTGAACCAATTGTTTGAACATTAGCTCCTTCTGGGATTTGCACTGTCACATATTGTTTAGATGAAGCATCCACAGGCTGTAAAGATGACTGAACATACTGATAACCGAAGTAAGCACCTGCTGAAATCAAACCTAGGAATATAAGTAGAGAAATGAAGAAGGCCTTAAATCCTGATTTTTTCTTCTTGGGTGACTTAACCGTCTCACGACGGCTACGACGTGGAGTTGCAGGCATTTCTTCTACAACTTTCTTTTCCACTACTGGTTTTGAAGTAGGAACTTCTCTTTTTACCTCTCTCTGAGCTTCTGTCTTATAAGAAACAGCTACCCTCGTTGGGATTTCATTAAATTCCTTTTCTACTTTTCTAGGACTAACAGGTCCTGGAGTTGGTCTTGATACTCCCTCCGCTGATGGAGTAGAAGGTCCTTCTTGACTCGGGTGACTAGAAGCAAGTGGAGCTTGTCTTACAGCCTCTTCTGCGGGAGAAGAAGGCACATCTTGACTTGGATGACTTGGAACACCAGGAGTTTCTCTTTGAATCTCATCTGCTGGAGAAGCTGGTACATCTTGACTTGGGTGAGTAGGCACGGTAGGAGCTTTTCTCATAATCTCCTCTACAGCTGATAGAGAATCTTCCATTAACTCTTCTATCGACTGGTCATTTTTAGAAGAAAATTGGGGTTTTATTGAAGCTAAATCAACTTTTTCCTGATCTTCTTCATGTTTTTTAACTCGTTCTAAATCTCGTAAAATCTGCTCTTTAAAGCTTAATTTTTCTTCTTCTCTTGACTTTTCACTCAAAAGTTTTTCCTCCTCGTTGACAATCCATAATATTATATCTTAAAAGTCTAGGAAAAGCAACCTATGATGCCTTGTCTTGCCTATTTTTTAGCTTCCCAGACCATATCATACCAAGTTTCCCCTGCAAAGGTTGACTGGGACAGACCTTCATTGACAAATCCATGCTTTTCATAGTAGGCAATGAGATAGTCATGACAGGTTAGGTTAATACCTTCTCTTTCGTGTTCAAGAGCCAGTTCTTTCAAGGCTGTTAGTAATCTCTGGCCAAGTCCGAAACCTTGTGCTTCCTTTGCAATCGACAAACAGGTGACAGAGATATAGCCACCCGACTTATGACTATGGTCTTTTATTTCTTCTGTAAAAGACTGGTCTTGCAGATAGCGGTGGGGGCCAACTGGCCCTTCGATGTAACCCATGATTCTACCCTCTTTTTCTGCAACCAGAAACGAGGTCTGTATTTCTCGCAAATGTGCCTCAAAGACAGAGCGAGGAATGGCTTCTTCTACCGAGAAATTTTCTAGTTCGATCTCGACAATCCGATCCAAATCTTCTAATTTTGCTTGTCTGATTTTCATTGTGCCTCCAGATAAAAGGGATTAAACCAAATCATACTATACCCCTGACCAGCTGCATAATCTTCTTCATCAATAAAACCGTTCATTTCAAAATAGGAAAGCAACTCATCAGGACTCTCCAAACGAATACCTTTGTAATCCAGCTCAACTGCCACCTCTTTCAATGCTGCAAGAAGAAGTGTTCCCAAGCCCTGTCTCTGATGGTCAACCTTGATGACTAAAGAATGTATTTTTAGACATTGCGGATTGTCTGACTGAGGCCTTGATAGAATATAACCTAAAAGTCGATTTTCATCCCTAGCTAGAAGAAAGGTATCCGCACACTTACGGATACTTTCTTCTAAAATATGGGAAGGTTGCTGCTTTTCAGCTGGAAAAGACGAAGTTTGAATTGCCTCTATCTCAGCCAAATCAGACTTACTTGCCTGAATGATCTTAATTGGAATTTCCATGGGAACATCCTATTGAACATTACTTGTCAAGTTAGACAAGAGACGCTCAAATGAGTATTCATAGGTTTGGATATCTCCTGCTCCCATAAAGACATAGACAGCATTGTCATGGTCTAGGAGCGGGGAAACATTTTCAACAGTAATAACGCGACTTTTCTTATGAATCTTGTTTGCCAAGTCTTCTACCTTGACATCACCATGGTCTACCTCACGCGCAGATCCATAGATTTGTGCTAGGTAAACAGCATCTGCTTGGTTCAAAGCATGGGCAAAGTCGTCCAACAAGGCAATGGTTCTTGTAAAGGTATGCGGTTGGAAGACTGCTACAATTTCCTTACTTGGGTATTTCTGACGAGCCGCATCCAAGGTCGCAATAATTTCTGTTGGATGGTGAGCAAAGTCATCGATAATCACTGTGTCATTGACAATTTTCTCAGTGAAACGACGCTTAACACCGGCAAATGTTTTCAAATGTTCACGTACCAAGTTCAAATCAAAGCCTGCTGTGTAAAGCAATCCGATGACAGCTGTCGCATTCATGATATTGTGACGACCAAATGTTGGGATGTGGAATTGACCCAATTCTTGTCCACGGAAGTGAACTGTGAAGGTTGAACCAGTTGTCGAACGAAGAAGCTCACTAGCTACAAAGTCATTACCTTCTGCTTCAAAACCATAATAATAAATTGGTGCATCAGACGTAATTTTACGCAACTCCGCATCTTCACCGTAGACAAAGAGACCCTTGGTAATTTGTTTGGCATAGTCGTTAAAGGCATTGAAAACATCCTCGAGACTTGTGAAATAGTCTGGATGGTCAAAGTCAATGTTGGTGATAATAGAGTATTCTGGGTGGTAAGGCATAAAGTGACGCTCATATTCGTCAGATTCAAAGACAAAATATTTGGCATTAGCTGAACCACGACCTGTCCCATCCCCAATCAAGAAGCTGGTATCTGTAATGTGAGACAAGACATGAGACAACATACCTGTCGTTGAAGTTTTTCCGTGCGCTCCAGCAACTCCCATGCTAACAAAGTCACGCATAAAGCTACCTAGAAATTCATGATAGCGTTTGTAGCTGATACCATTTTGGTCTGCATAGGCAATTTCGACGTTGTTATCTGGACGGAAGGCATTTCCAGCGATAATTTCCATATCACCGTCTAGATTCTTTTCATCAAAAGGAAGAATAGTAATTCCTGCCTGCTCAAGACCACGTTGAGTAAAGTAGTACTTTTCAACATCTGATCCCTGTACCTTATGCCCCATTTGGTGCAACATCAAGGCCAAGGCACTCATCCCTGATCCCTTAATCCCGATAAAATGATATGTCTTTGTCATGTTTTCTCCCCTATTCTGTAATTCTTGTCAGATTCAACTCTTGGGCAACCCGACGTTCTTGTTCTGTTTGTTTACTTTTTTTATTGTAGATTTGGCTCTTCTTTAGAAAATCATAGTTGTTTTTCTTTGGTCCTGAAGTTTCTGCTTGCTCATTTTGAGTAGAAATATGGCTCACTTCTTCCGCCAAGATGTAATGAGACTGGGTCAGTTTTTGACTATATTTGACAAATTCACCAGGATTTTCCTTTTGGAAAGGCGCGGTAGGTTGATTGCTCTGTCTAACTGGACTTGGCTGAGAGTGGCGTCTTGTAGGAGTGATGTCCTTAGTCAGATAGCTTGCCGAGCGTTTCTTTTTCAAGTCTGCACGCGCTTCTTCACGCGCCACCTCTGCATAGCTCTTTCCTTCTTTTTTTATCCCTAAAGGAGCTTTTTTAGGTTTCTCGACTTGCTTTTCAATCGGTTTGACTGGCGCCTCTTCAGTAATAGGAGTCCATTCTAAATAATTTTTATCCCGATACTCACCCTTGATATTACTGATCAGATCAGACTCATCATACAAGTTCATGACTGGCATTTCAGTCAGCATGACCTCGTCATCTGACACCAATGGAAATCGTTCTTGTTTCATTTTCTATTTCCTTTCAACACTTCATTATAGCGTATTGTCTTGATTTTTCAAGTGCTGGCTTCAGAAATTCCCAAAATTTCTCTAATTTCTGCTAGGGTGAGACTGCCACGTGACTCTGTGCCGTCCAATACTTGTGACACCAGATGTTTCTTCTGTTCTTGGAGTTCCTGAATTTTTTCTTCAATGGTTCCCTTGGTTACCAAGCGATAGACCTCAACTGTTTCTTCCTGACCCATCCGATGGGCACGGCCAATGGCTTGCGCCTCCACCGCAGGATTCCACCAAAGGTCAACCAAGATAACCGTATCAGCACCTGTTAGGTTCAGACCAACCCCACCAGCCTTAAGAGAAATCAGAAAGGCATCTCTTTCTCCTTGGTTAAAGGCCTTGGTCATGTCTTGTCTTTCCTTGGCTGGGGTTGAACCCGTGATTTTAAAAGAAGTCAAGCCCAAGTCTGGCAGTTCTTGTTCAATTTTCTCCAACATTCCCTTGAACTGCGAGAAAATCAAGACACGGTGTCCACCATCTGCCACCTGTACCAGCAAGTCTCGGAGACTATCCAATTTGCCACTGGCTCCCTGATAATCTTCCATAAAGAGGGCAGGCGTATCACAGATTTGGCGCAAGCGCATCAGACCAGATAAGATTTCCACACGACTTCGCTGAAATTCCTGGTCTGACACTTGAGCCAGACGGTCTCTCATCTGTTGCAACTGAGCTAGATAGATAGCCTTTTGCTGGTCTTCCAGTTCATTCTTATAAACCACTTCGATCAAGTCGGGCAATTCAGTTAGAACTTCTTCTTTCTTGCGTCGCATGACGAAAGGTTTGATAAACTGAGCAACGCGCTCAGCTGGTAATTTCATAAATTCTTTCTTGCTTGGCAAAAGTCCTGGCATGACAATTTGGAAAATAGACCACAGCTCACCCAGATGGTTTTCAATAGGAGTTCCTGACAAGGCAAAGACCGACGGTACCACAAATTGTCTCAAGGTCTGGGCGATCTTAGTCTGAGCATTTTTCATGACCTGAGCCTCATCTAAGAAAAGGAAGTCAAAGGCCATCCCCTGATAAAGATCACTGTCCTGACGGAAAGTAGCATAACTCGTCACATAGATTTGATGGCTCTCAGCAAGAATCTCTTCACGACTAGTTTTCAAACCATGAACAACAACCACATCCAACTGTGGGGCAAATTTTTGAAATTCATCTGCCCAGTTGTAGATCAAACCTGACGGAGCTAAAATCAAGACACGATTTTCTTTTGACACTTGGCTGGTCAGAAAAGCAATGGTCTGAAGGGTTTTCCCAAGTCCCATATCATCAGCTAAAATCCCACCAAAACCATAATGATGGAGCATTTGCAACCAGCCGATTCCCTTTTCCTGATAATCTCGCAAGTCAGCCTGAACCTGAGTTGCTTGTCGAGGAAAGTCCTCTGGATGCGTCAAATCGTGGGCCAGATTTTTGAATTCTTGTGAAAAAGAAACACGATCTCGCCCTTCAAAGAGATGAGCTAAACTGTAGGCTAAGGATTTTCGAGCTTGCAAGGAGCCATCTTTTAGTTCAAATTGCCCCAGTTCCTGTAAGTTTTGGCGAATCTTCTTGGTTTCTTCATCGAAAAAGTAGACTTGATTAGACGAATCAATGTAAAAATCTTGATTGGCAACCAAGGCCTGCATGGCTTGGTCAATTTCCTCTTGGGCAATATCTTGAAAATCAAACTGGATTTCCAAGAGACCTCCCTTGGAAGCAATCTGCACTTGAGGACTCGCTAGACTATATAGTTCTTCTAACTTGTCTGATAGGTTAACATGCCCGAGTTTTTCAAAGACTGGGATGATATCATGGAAGAAATGATAGACAGACTCTGCTTTTAAGGCCTGACGCCAAGATTGAAAGTCCGCTTCAAATCCAGCTGCCAAACAGACTTGGAAAATTCTTTCTTCTAAGTCAGCATCACTCGAAAATGGTAATTCTTCTAACTCTTGTCGGCTAGATATCTGCTTATCCCCATAATCAAACCGGATTTCCAGACGAATCCGATTATCCTCTTCCCTGTCAAAGTAAAAAGAGGGAGAAAAAGTTTTGATTTGTAGACGTTCTGGAGCTGAGACGTTCCCCATCTGGCTAAAGAGAGTCAGACAGGAAGCCAATTTATCTCTATCACTGCTATCAAATTGCAGGAATTTCTTCCCATGTTGATCCAATGGCAACGCTTTGATTTCCTTGAGAAAACGCATCTGCTGGTCTCTTAGAAAATAAAACTGTCCTTTATGGAAGAGTACGTCTCCCTGATAAAAGACATTGACCCTTGGACTCTCACTGATTTCCATTTCAAAATAATCCGAGTATTCTGTTACTGTAAAGGCAAATATATTGGCATCCGCATGCAAATCCTGAAAAAGCAGAGTCTGGTAGCTATCCACTTGATGGTCAAATTGAAAATGCGGCAAGGTCATCAGCAAATTCACACCCTGCTCAAAAAAGGTCAGAGGAAAAAAGAGGTGCCGACCTTGGTTTTGGAAAAAAAGCTCTGGACTAAGTCCTTCCTCTACTAGTCCGCGCAAGAAAGTCAGAAGTTCTTGGCTGGCCTCATCAAAGGCTTCCCAAGACAGAGACTCCTCATAAATCTTGCCAATCATATAAGACTTTCTCTTCTCAACAACTCTTAAAAATAGTGGAATATCCCGAATGACATAGTATTTTTGGCTATTGATTTGCCCGATTCTAAGCGTCCACAAGATATGATTAGTTCCTGCTTCCACCTGACCCACAGCTGATAATTCATAGGCTCGGTCTGATTTTGGAGACAAGATTCGATCCAAAAACTTGCCACCCAAGGTCACCTTGGTTTCAACGGCCTCTTTTTCTTCATGACCTTCTTCCAGACTCTGCAAGATTTCCTGACCGCGCTCATCATTTTTCAAAAAATGCTCCAGCGCTGCCAAATGCACACAGTAGCCCCTCCTTTGGAAAAAATCGCAAGCACAAAAAACCAAATCATCCTCTAAACTATAGCGCAGTTCTTCTTCTGAAACGCGAGCGTAGAGCCGATTGTTCTTTTCCTTGATAATGTCAACCTTACCAGTTTCATAAAGGGCAACGCCTTCGATACGGACCTTCCCCGGAATCAATTTAGCCATATTTTTACCTTTACCTTATCTTTTTATTATACCATATTTTCGCCTATGAAAATAGCCTTCTAAGGATACTTTTCTCCTAGAAGGCTGGATTTTTAAAGTTTAGCAAAAGTCGTCACAATTCGCTGACAAACTTCTTGCAACAGAGATTTAGGCATGGCTACATTGAGGCGGGCATGGAGACTTCCTTCCTCCCCAAAATCCAAACCACGGTTGAGGATAACCTTGGCTTCATTCCTCAAAAGCTCTTGCAATCTTTCATCAGTCAGGTCATAAGCTGAAAAATCAAGCCAAATCAAGTAGGTTCCCTGCGGTTTCATGACCTTGATTTTAGTCTCTTTACCAAATAGATCCACCACATAATTGATATGGTCTTCAAAGACTTGCTTGAGTTCCTCTAGCCAATCCTTCCCATAGCGATAGGCAGCTTCTGTCGCCAAATAACCCAAACCTGAGATTTCATGCTGATTATTAGCCAACTGACGTTTCTGGTAAGCCGCTCTCAACTTAGGATTTTCAATGACTGCATAGGAATTTTTTGTCCCAGCGATGTTAAAGGTTTTAGTGGCACTGCTCAAGACGATAGCAAATTCTTTAAAGTCAGGGTTGATGGTATTGAAGGAATGATGCTTGTGACCAAAGAGGGCCAAATCTTGGTGAATCTCATCTGAAACCAACAAAACACCATGTTTTTGACAGAGTTGGCCAATCTTTTCCAACACTTCCTTTTCCCAAACACGTCCACCAGGATTGTGTGGGTTGCAAAGGATATAGAGTTTGACATCCTCTTCTACCAAATCCTTCTCCAGTTGGTCAAAGTCAATCTCAAACAGACCATCTTTTTCCACCAAAGAATTGGTAATCAATCTGCGATTATTTAACTTGACACTGCGAGCAAAAGGTGGGTAAACTGGTGTGTTAATCAGAACTGCCTCGCCTTCTTTTGTAAAGGCTTGAATGGCTGTCGAGATAGCTGGTACCACACCCTCGATAAAGACAAGAGCCTCTTTGTCAAAGTGGTAACCGTGTTGTGTTGCTTCCCACTTTTGAACTTCGTGAATTAACTCTTCACTGGCATAAGTATAGCCATAAACCAGTTGATCTGCGTAAGTTTGCACTGCTTGGCGGATTTCAGGCAAGACTACAAAGTCCATGTCTGCTATCCAAGCTGGTAGGACCTCGCTATCCGTTTCTGCTTCTTTCCATTTATAGGTATGATGCCCTAAACGATTAGGCAGGCTTGTAAAATCATATTTTCCCATCTTTGTCTTATCCTTCTAATGCTTGGCGCAAATCTGCAATCAAATCTCTAGCATCTTCAATCCCAATTGACAAGCGCAAAAGGTCATCTGTCAAACCATAAGAATGGCGAACTTCTGCTGGAATATCAGCGTGAGTTTGAGTTGTTGGATAGGTGATAAGACTTTCCACTCCACCCAAACTTTCCGCAAAAGAGAAGACCTTGAGACTATTCAAGATATGAGGAATGCGTGTTTCATCCGCTACCTTGAAGGAAATCATGCCTCCACGCCCAGTGTAGAGAACTTCCTTAACTGCTGGAGAATCCTTCAAAAAGGCAACCACTTCTTGGGCATTGGCTGTTGAGCGCTCCATACGAAGAGACAAGGTCTTGAGACCACGAATCAATTGATAACTATCAAACGGAGACAAGACTGCCCCTGTCGTATTGAGATTATAAAAGAGTTTCTCGTATAGTTCTAAACTATTGGTCACAACCACTCCAGCCAAGACATCATTGTGCCCTGCCAGATACTTAGTCGCTGAATGCAGAACGATATCAGCTCCATCTTCAATCGGACGTTGGTAGATAGGGCTGTAGAAGGTATTGTCCACCACCACTTTTGCACCCTTAGCATGAGCCAGTTTTGCTAGTTTTTCGATATCAAATTCCAACATCAAAGGATTGGTTGGTGTTTCGATATAGAGAACATCCACGTCCTTTTCTAACTCAGCAATCAACTCTTCTTCTGTATTGGCATAGGTAAAATGGAAACGACCTTCCTGCTCCACTTGGTTGAACCAGCGGAAAGAACCTCCGTAAAGGTCACGCACTGCTAAAACCTTACTTCCTACTGGGAAAACGCTAAAGGCCAATACAATAGCTGACATCCCTGAGCTAGTCGCTAGGGCATAGTCTGCTGATTCAATGGCTGCCAAGACTTCTTCAGCCTTACTGCGAGTTGGGTTTTTAGTGCGTGTATAGTCAAAACCAGTAGATTTACCAAACTCTGGATGCTGATAGGTCGTTGAAAAATGTAGCGGTGTCACCAAAGCTCCTGTCGCTTCGTCTGACTTGATACCCGCCTGGGCCAAAATTGTGTTGATGTGTAATTCCTTGCTCATACAATACCTCCAAATCTATAGTAACTATTGTACCACTTATTTTCATCAACTCATTTTCTTCTTTTCAAGAGCTAGCTATAGTTTCAAACTATATACTTATGGAGTAAAGCTAAAAAGAATCCAGAAAATATTCCAGATTCTTTTGTGAAAATCCTTGCTAGGGCTTACTTGGACCGAAAGAAATCCTGTTGGGCTAAATAGTCATAATGCTCTTTGTTAAATTGATATTGGCCCACATGCTGACTAATCTGACCGACATCCACGGAAAAAATATAGGCTTCATTTTGATAGTTCCAATTCAGCCTAACTGCATTCAAGACTGGCTTATAAGTAAAATCTTTAACTTGATTCCAAGGCATCTCAAGGACTTGATTAAAACGATTCTCAGTTATATCACTGATGTCCATCAAATAGATCCCCTTAGGTGTGAATGCCAGAATCTTAGGCTTCACACTCGACTGAACATAGTAACTTCCTCCTATAACGAAGAAATCAATAAAAGATTTCAGCCATGTCTTTTTCTTGAAGGCCATCAGAAAATTCTTTTGCCCTTCAATGCGACAAGTTGAAAGAAATGATGCAATCTGTTTTTCTGTCGCAAACTCCATAATAGCGCCCATGATGTTACCTCCATAACGATTACTACATAGCCAGATAAGAACTCTTCACATAAAGAAGAACCTATCATTTGTTGCATTTTATCTTACTTTTCCAGTAGATGACATCCCTCCTATAACATTACACTAGCATGTGCATACTTCAATCAACATTGGGTAAATTTTCGAACGTAGTTTCTTATATTCATTATAACATAAATTTAATAAAGCAATTAAAAAATGTAAGCACTTTTCTTCCAAATTTGCCATCATTCTATTAAAAAACGACAGTTTCCTTCGAAACCATCGTTTTTCTTGAAAAATCCTTATTTGACATGTTTTGCCAATTCTTCTTGAGCTTTTTTATTGGATTCTTCTTTTTCTTTCAACCATTTTTCTTTGGCTTTTTCATATTCGTCTTTCGTAACTGTCTTATCTTGTACTTTGAGGTATTTATATGATTCGACCCCTTTATTACCAGCTAATGAATACGGTGAAGAGAAAGGAACTGTTTTTCTCAATGTTGGTGTTCCGCCTAGTGAAACATTTGGAATTGCTAGAGAGCTATCTACCAACCACGCTTGGGCATCCGCATATTTTTCATAACGTTTAGCCGGATCTTGCTCCTTATTAGCTTCTTCCAACATTTGAGTGTAGACGTCTAGTCCAACAACCTTGGCCTTGTCATTGGCTTCACCCGGCTCTAAACCTAGATTTTGCAACACTCCACCGGAATTAATATTAAAAATATCAAGGTAGCTTGATGGATCTTGATAGTCTGCGCTCCAGCCACCGTTGTATAGATCGTAATCCTTCTGAGCTGCAGTCTGAGCCAAATAGCTTGTATTATCAAAGTCTTCAGTAGAAAGTTGTTGAATATCAATTACAACATTTTCTGCACCTAAGGCTGCTTCAATAGATTGCTTCATAGAATTTGCCTCTTGGGCACCCTTTTTAGCAGCTTGGTCAACTGTCATGTCCAAGTGGATAGGGAATTGGACTCCTTTGACTTGGAGTTCTTTCTTAGCTTCAGCAAATTTGGCTTTGGCTTTTTCTGGATTGTAGTATGGATCTTGGGCATCTGCAAAGTTGATTCCTTGCCATTCTTTACCATAATTAACCATCTTAGAGGCTACTACTTCACCAAAGTCTTTTCCGTTGATACTTACGAAGTTTGGAGGAACGACGAGGTTACGCAAAATCTTGGTTGCACCATCCTCTCCTTGAGATTGAGCCCCGTAAGCTGTACGATCATAGGCAAAGTTGATGGCTTGACGGAAATTTTTGTTAAGAACCGCTTCTTGAGTCGATTTCTTTTCAGCATCACTTGTTTTTGAAGTGAATTTATAAGATTTTCTATCTAGGTTAAAGTTTAAGAAATAAGAAGTAGCATCTTGCAGACTATAGATGATATTGTCCTTATTCTTCTCTTTAATCCCTTCAAAACTTGAACTATTTGGATAGAGACGAGCGTAGCTATAAGCCCCCTCTACATAGTTACGAGCTAGTGCATCTTGGTCACTACCATCATAATAGGCCAATTTCACATCATCTACAAAGACATTTTTAGCATCCCAGTAGTTCGGATTTTTCTTAAATTCAATAACAGATTTTGAAACAAAGGATTTCATCAAGAAAGGTCCATTGTACAAAATGCTAGATGGGTCTACCTTCCCAAAATCATCCCCTTTTGATTTCAAGAAATCCGCATTGACTGGGAAGAGAATGGTTGAAGTTGTTTTTGAGTTCCAATAAGATTCTGGTCGTGTCAAGGTATATTGAACAGTTTGGTCATCAAGTGCCTTGACTCCGACAGTTGAAAAGTCGCTTGTTTTACCGTTAATGTAATCATCCAAACCTGCAACGGATTCTTGAACTAAGTACAAGGCTTCGGATTTTTTATCTGCTGCATATTTCAAACCTGTCACAAAGTCTTGAGCAGTTACAGGAGCATATTCTTCTCCATCTGCAGTATACCATTTAGCATCTTTACGCAGTTTGTAAGTATAGGTCAAACCATCCTTGGATACACTCCAATCCTCTGCCAAGGATGGGATATAGTTCCCATACTGGTCATTTTCCATTAGACCATCTACTAAATTAACCACGATATCATTGGTTGTTGCACGATTTTCTGCTAGATAGTTCAAACTTGATGGGTCACTTACGTAAACATAGTTATATGTTTTTGACGCTGTGCTAGAATTTCCACAGGCACTTAATAAAATACCTGCACTTAACACGACACCTGCAAGTGTTGCATACTTGGCCTTAGACTTTTTCATCTCCAGAACCTCCTGATTTAAATATTTGTCTTATTATACAACTCGTGTTTTATTTAGTCAATAGGTTTTTTGAAAAAATTAAGCATTCCATCTACAAACTATAGAAATTATTCTACAAAATAATAAAAAAGAGAATAATTTAATCATTCCTTGATAGAAACGTTCAAATTATTCCCTTTATTTATAAAAAATTATTGAGAAATTCTTAATTTTGCTCGTAGACGATTTGCTTGGGCTTTTCCAATCACCTTGTCCAATAGACGGGTACGGAGACTCAAGAATCCGTAAACTCCTCCCCCCATGGCACCGACAAGGGCTACATATAGGAAACTCCACAAACGTCCACTTGGTTGGAAGACAAATCCTAAAATCCACTGGAATGTCCCAACTACTAGAAACATGAAAATAGTTAACAAACTGATTAAAATGGTTCGTTTCAAAATCACTTTGCGCTTAACACCAGTTACCTTGCAAATGTCCCGATACATCAAAACATTAGGAATAATGAGACCGATGGTTGTTGAAATCAAAGGCCCGTAACTGTGAAAGAGAGCAATGGTTGGCAGTTGCAAGACCAGCTTGGCAATGGAACCATAGATAAAATAGAGAACTGCCTTGCGGTTGCGGAACATGGCTTGAAGCATTGGAGACAAAACCATGTACAAACCTAAAATAGTAGACTGCAAAACTGCAAAGACAAACAAGCCCATAGCCAAACCATCTGGCTTACCATAGAAGACTGTATAGAGAGGTTCTCCTACCATGACTACTCCAACCGTTGCTGGTAGCAAGAATAGGAAAAGCATGGTAATGCTGTCCTGAACGAGACGAGAAGCCGCCTTCAAGTCCCCCTTAACATAGTTTTCAGTCAAAAGCGGCAAGCCTACACTCCCAATCGAAACCCCAACAGAAATCAAAATCATAGTGATTTTATTAGGATTGGCAGAGAAATAAGAAAACATGACAACTAAGTCTTCTTTACTATAGTTGGTAAACCACTTCATGCTATTGATAAAGGTATTTTGGTCCAAAATCTGGAAAAGCTGGATAGCAGACCCTGTCAGGATAAAAGGAATGGCTTCCTTAATGGTGTCGACCAAAAGACGCTTGCTGTTTATCTTATCTCCTGTTTCAAGGACTCTTTTAAGTAATCCTTCTTTGGCAAGGAAATAGATCAAAACTGCAAAACTAGCTACCATGCCGACAAAAGCAGCAAAGGTGGATTGGGTAACCGCTGCTAGATAATCCCCTGAACCCATTTTCATAATCATAAAGGTAGCTAAGAGCATCCAGATAACACGAATGACCTGCTCAGCGATTTGGCTCATGGCATAAGGTTTCAGGTTATTCATCCCTTGGAAGAAGCCTCGAATCACACTCATAGATGGGAAAATCAAGACCGCCCAAGCCAAGCTCTGCATGATTGGGATCAGGTCTTTCCCTACACCTGACAAATCTGCTAGCCAAGGAGCAAAGACATACAAGACTAAAGCAAAAACCAGACCTAATCCTGTCATAAAGCCTAAAAAGCTCCGAATCAGGGCAAAGCTATGCTCTTCTTCTCGCATGGTATTATACTTGGCCACTTGCTTAGCCACTGCAACTGGGATACCCGCTGTTGAAACCAGCAAGAACCAGGCATAGATATTATAGCCCATGGTGAAGAGACCATTTGCTGTAGCCGCATAAGACCCCATCCAGATATACCAAGGGATAATATAAATAGCCCCGAGTAGACGACTGATAAAGTTACTAGCCGTTAGCCAAGCAGTCCCTCGTAACATCTGGGCCTGCTGGTGATTGTTTTCGTTAGACATAGATTCCTCATTTAATTTTAATAACTAGGAAAAATTCCTCATCTTCCATTATAAACTTTTCCTTGTTACTTGTAAATTTACGACTTTCGGTTTACAATAGAAAGTATGATTAAGATTGAAACCGTATTAGATATTTTAAAGAAAGATGATCTCTTCCGTGAGATTATCGACCAAGGACATTATCACTACAACTACAGCCATGTCATATTTGACACCATCTGCTATGATAGCCGCAAGGCCAAAGAAAAGAGCCTCTTTTTCGTTAAAGGTGCTGCCTTTAAGAAGGAATTTCTGATTTCTGCCATCTCTCAAGGCCTCGGTTGGTATGTGGCTGAAAAAGATTATGAGGTTGGTATTCCTGCCATCATCGTTAGTGATATCAAGAAAGCCATGAGTTTGATTGCTATGGAATTTTATGGAAATCCACAGAAAAAACTCAAACTTCTTGCCTTTACTGGTACTAAGGGTAAGACAACAGCAGCCTACTTCGCCTATAACATTTTATCTCAAGGGCATCGACCTGCAATGTTGTCGACCATGAACACAACTCTAGATGGCAAGACTTTCTTTAAGTCAGCATTGACAACCCCTGAGAGCATCGACCTCTTTGATATGATGAATCAGGCTGTGCAAAATGACCGTACCCACCTCATCATGGAAGTCTCCAGTCAAGCCTATCTGGTCAAACGTGTCTATGGTCTAACCTTTGATGTGGGAGTTTTCCTCAATATCAGCCCAGACCATATCGGCCCGATTGAACACCCTAGCTTTGAAGACTACTTCTACCACAAGCGTCTCTTGATGGAAAATAGCCGAGCAGTCATCGTTAACAGTGACATGGACCACTTTTCTGTCTTGAAAGAACAAGTGGCAGATCAAGACCATGATTTCTATGGTAGCCAATCAAATAATCAAATCGAGAATTCCAAAGCCTTTAGCTTTTCAGCTAGTGGGAAACTGGCTGGTGATTATGATATCCAACTGATTGGTCACTTCAACCAAGAAAATGCCGTTGCTGCTGGACTTGCTTGCCTCCGTCTCGGAGCTAGTCTTGAGGACATCAAAAAAGGCATCGCTGCAACCCGCGTTCCTGGTCGTATGGAAGTCCTCACTCAGAAAAATGGCGCCAAGGTCTTCATCGACTACGCCCACAATGGGGATAGTCTGAAAAAACTCATCAATGTGGTTGAAACTCATCAAACAGGAAAGATTGCTCTGGTTCTCGGTTCGACAGGAAATAAGGGAGAAAGTCGTCGCAAAGACTTTGGCCTTCTCCTTAACCAACATCCTGAGATTCAAGTCTTTCTAACTGCTGATGACCCCAACTATGAGGACCCAATGGCCATTGCAGATGAAATCAGTATCTACATCAATCATCCTGTTGAAAAAATTGCGGATCGCCAAGAAGCCATCAAGGCAGCGATGGCTATCACAAATCACGAATTAGATGCAGTTATTATTGCTGGTAAGGGAGCAGATTGCTACCAAATCGTCCAAGGCAAGAAAGAAGCCTATCCTGGAGATGCAGCTGTCGCAGAAAATTATTTATAAGATAGTAAAAAAATCAAGGGAAATGAAACCCTTGATTTTTTCTATCTTTATTTAAAAGCGTTTTTCAAACCTTCAACGGCACCTTCTGCAGCATCTTTAGCATCTTCAACTACTTCTTTTGCCTTAGCAACTGTCTTTTCAACAGCTCCTTCAAGTTCTGTCTTGCTATCCCCAGTAACTTTACCAAATCCTTCTTTGATAGCGCCTGTTGCTTGTTCCAATTTGTTTTCAAGTGACATATGATTGTCTCCTTTAGTTTATTCCGATATGTGTTACCGGTTACATATAGTTTATACCGAATACTAAGGAAAGTCAAACAATGTGCTCAGAAACAAGAAATCACGCCAAGTAGAAAGTCAATCTGTCCTTATCAAAATCGATAGCCAACTCATACTTTCCATCTTCATTTTGAATAATATAACCTAGTACAACTAAACTGTCCACAAAGATATCACGGCGTTTCTGCATAAGCTGGTCTTTTTTGAGAAATTTCAACAAAAAAGTCGTCATATATTTGAGAGCATACTCAGGATTGACATCTCCCAAAATGTCATAGAGCTCCTGCTGTTTTTCTGTCAAAGGATACTGATGTTTGACCTTGTAGAAATAATTAGAAAATGTCATTTTTGTTCTCGCAAAGTCCGTCATTTCAACTAAAATAGCTGCATTAGTTTGATTGCGCAACTCCGTCTCAAAACTCTGCTCCAACAAGGCTTGATAGGCCGGACTATCTTCACTGACAAAAATCTCTTGATCCAGTTCGAGACTATCAAGGGACTCAAGCATAGGAAGATTGAGGTAATAGCGCTTATTTTCCCGTAGAATCAAGCCAGCCTTTATATACTCTTCCATGAGTTTATCAACTGCTACATCTGGAAACTTGGCCTTAATTTCCCGTAGAATCACATCATCATGCTGGTCCAGATAGCGGATCAATTCTCCAAAAAATGGCTGTCTCGTCAAACGAGATGGATTAAAAATCTGAATCATGAAGATTCCTTTCTTTACATTCTAACAGAGGCGATGCTGCCAACTGACTGGGATTGGTCCCAGTTTGGTTCAGAGGAACAGGCAAACCTAGTTCTCTATAATACTCTCTCCAAAAATCACTAATGTCCTGCTTCCCATCCCCAAATTTCATGGGAATGGTTTCAAAAATCGGTAGGATTTCTGCTATATACTGGGAACAGTAAAAACCATGTCCATCTGGATAGAAAGAAGCATTGTAGGGTGCTCCTAGATGTTTGCAAGCTTTTTCCTTCACTAACCGAATATCTATTTCTGGGTAGACATAGAGGTCGTACAAATGATTGGACTCAAAGAAGTCTGCTGGTTCCTGACAGATAACACCATCCTGTCCACTAGCGTGGTAAATCATCCCATCCAAATAAATGGCAACATGGTTATAGTTGCCTGTGGAAGTCTGGATGGCCTGTCCCGTATCTGACTCATCTCTCACAAAATCATACTCTTCGAAAATCTCTTCAAACCATGTCAGCGTCGCCTTACCGTACTCAAGTACAGCTTGCGGCTAGCTTCCTAGTTTGCTCTTTGATTTTCATTGAGTATCAAATCACCATTTTCTAACATGCTTCACTCCTAGAAAAAAAGGAGCCGAAACTCCTTTCGATATAATTCAAACTAGCCTTTCCTAATTTGAATTAACACTCAAAATTTTAAGCATTAAAGCTTTCAGTCAATTGAGGTACCACTTGTTTCTTACGTGAAACGGCACCAGCAAGGAAGGCATGGTTATTTTCAAGTTTGAAGTTGAAGGCTGCTTCAACCTTGCCCATATTAGCACCAAGTGCTAGGATTTCTGAGTTTGAGTTGACGATATCTGTAATCATCAAGACAAAGTCAGAGTAGCCATTTGCTGTGTTAGCAGCTTGCATTGCAGCTTCAATTTCTGCTTGGCGTTCCAATACTTCAGCGATGTCCACTGTGTTTACTTGGGCAACACGGACATTATTTCCGTTCAATTCAAAAGTCTTAGCATCGATGTCAATCAATTCGTCAGCAGATTTGCTAGCCAAGTTGGTACCAGCTTTCAACATAGCCAAACCATATTCTTCCAAGTTTACACCAGCTAATTCAGCCAATTCAGGAGCAATGACTTTATCTGTTGGGTGTGTTGTTGGTGATTTCAAAAGAAGAGTATCTGAAATCAAACCTGAAAGCATCAAACCAGCAAGCTCTTTAGGCACAGCTACACCATGTTCTTTGAACATACGGTAAACGATTGAAGACGCTGATCCAACTGGCTCCAAACGCATGTAGAGTGGGCTTGCAGTTTCAAAGTTAGCCACACGGTGATGGTCCACAACACCATAAACTTCTACTTCAGCGATATCTGATACAGATTGTTGGAATTCATTGTGGTCAGTCAGGATAACTTGCTCTGCGCCTTCTGCTTTAGCAGAAGTGATAACACGCGGTGCTTCCACACCAAAATAGTTCAAGACAAAGGCTGTTTCTTCATTTGGAGTTCCAAGAGCAACAGCTTCCGTATCCAAACCATAAGCTTCTTTTGCAAGGTAGGCAAAGGCTACAGATGACCCGATGGCATCTGAGTCTGGATTTTGGTGACCAAATACTAGAATCTTAGACATGATAATACCTCATTTTGTTTATTCTCTTTATTGTAGCATTTTTTTCGCTTTTTGACAAAAGTAAGAGGAGTCAAAGGACTCCTCACGATTCTTCAAAATAACTGAGTAAATTTCTATCTTGATTTTCAGATAAAAATTCTTCCTTCTGTGACCTCTTCTTACGCTTGAGAAGGGCTTCTGCTGACATGGCTTCTTCCTTACTGGCAAAACCTTGAGCATAGATAAGTTTGACTGGCAAGCGTGCTCGTGTGTATTTGGCTCCCTTCCCACTATTGTGAACAGCGAGGCGTCTTCTCACATCAGTCGTATAGCCTGTATAGTAGGATCCGTCACGGCACTCCAGCACATACATATAAGCCTTATGATCCATAATAAATCTCTTCAAGTTCAGGCGTATAAGAGCCATCATCATTGTGAACAATGAGAGGTGGTAAAACCTTAAAGCCGCTTGTCGAGCCATCCTTGATAGCCTCAATCAAAAGCATATTAGCTTCCTTTTCCTTTTTTGGATAGACAAATTGCAGGCGCTTAGGCGCTAGATTATGCCGTTGTAACGTATCTAAAATATCCAGAAGTCGATCAGGACGATGAACCATGGCCAAACGCCCATTAGATTTGAGAATACTCTGGGCACTACGACAGATTTCCTGCAAATTGGTCGTGATTTCATGGCGCGCCAAGAGATAATGTTCGCTCTCGTTCAGGTTTGAATGAGGATCCACCTTGAAATAGGGCGGATTACACAAAATCATATCCACCTTACTCCCCTGAATGTGAGCAGGCATATTTTTCAAATCATCACAGATGACCTGCATCTGCTCTTCCAAACCATTCAAACGGACAGAGCGTTCAGCCATATCCGCCAAACGCTCCTGAATCTCAACAGCCAATATCTGTGCTTGAGTACGAGTGCTAGCAAATAGCCCCACTGCTCCATTTCCAGCACAAAAATCCACTATCAACCCCTTTTTAGGAAAACGTGGAAAGCGTGACAAGAGAACACTATCCACCGAATAACTAAAAACCTCTCTATTTTGAATGATTTTGATATCTGTAGAAAAGAGCTGGTTAATGCGCTCTCCTGATTTTAATAATTGTTCTTCTTCCATGGTCCTATTATAGCAAATTTATATTAACATTACAAAGAATATAGATTTCTAACTAATTCTTCTGCTTCTTCAAATGTTGAAGGGCTTCTTTGGTCCAAATTGGCATCATTCTTTTGAGAGGCGCAAAGCCGTAGTTAAAGCGGTCGCTTGAAAAGCGTCTCCGTCTAGGAAACTGGTGCTTTTCCTCCTCTAAAGTGCGGATAGAAAGACTAGCTTTTCCTGTAAATTCATCTAAATCCACTACTTGAACTTGAACTTCTTCATCGACTTTCAAGGCGTCATGAATATTTTCAATAAATCCTGTTCGAATCTCTGAAATGTGAATCAGCCCCGTATCACCCGTTTCTAGCTCAACAAAGGCACCGTAGGGCTGAATCCCTGTAATACGGCCCTTTAGCTTATCACCGATTTTCATCTTAGTCCTCGATTTCAATTGTTTCAATCACGACATCTTCAACTGGCTTGTCCATAGCTCCTGTCTCAACAGCAGCAATGGCATCCAAGACAGCGTAAGAAGCTTCATCAGCTAGCTGACCAAAAACAGTGTGACGGCGGTCTAGGTGAGGTGTCCCACCTTGGTTGGCATAGATTTCTGCAATCGGTTCTGGCCAACCACCACGAGCAATCTCTTTCTTAGAATAAGGCAGGTGTTGATTTTGCACGATAAAGAACTGGCTGCCGTTGGTATTTGGACCAGCATTGGCCATAGAAAGGGCACCACGGATATTGTAAAGTTCTTCTGAGAATTCATCCTCAAATGATTCGCCGTAGATTGACTCGCCACCCATACCAGTTCCAGTTGGGTCTCCACCTTGAATCATAAAGTCCTTGATAATACGGTGGAAAATGACACCATCATAATAGCCATCTTTAGAAAGAGCTACAAAGTTAGCTACTGTTTTAGGAGCATGTTCAGGAAAGAGCTTGATACGCAAGTCTCCGTGATTGGTCTTAATAGTCGCAAGAGGACCTTCTACTGTTTCAATGTCTACTTGTGGGAAATGCAATTCTTTTTCTACCATACCAAATCCTTCTAAGGCATCAAAAATGCCATCTTCTTCTAATGTTTTTGTAATATAATCTGCTTTTTCTTTGATGTTATCATGAGAAATTCCCATTGCAACGCTGATTCCAGCATAATCAAAGAGTTCCAAGTCATTCAGCCCATCTCCAAAAACCATGACGTTCTCTGGTTTCAAGCCAAGATGTTCCACAACCTTTTCCACACCCGTCGCTTTGGAGCCTGAAATCGGCACAATATCAGACGAATGTTGATGCCAACGAACCATGCGAAGTTTGTCTGAGAGACTGTCAGGCAAGTGCAAGTCATCTCCCTTATCTTCAAAAGTCCACATCTGATAAATATCTACTTTTTCATGGAAGCCAGGATCCACGTCCAAGTTTGGATAAATCGGATCAATAGCCTCACTGATCATCTCAGTTCGAGCGGAGAGTTTAGCATCACGACTCCCAACCAAGCCATACTCAATTCCCTCTTGCTTGGCCCAAGAGATATACTCCTCAACATCTGACTTCTCGATCTGATGTTGATAAATGACCTGACCTTTTTTATCTTCGATATAGGCCCCATTTAAGGTCACAAAAAAGTCAGGCTTGAGTTCACGAATCTCTGGCACAACACCAAAAATCCCTCGTCCAGAAGCAATACCTGTCAAAATTCCTTTCTCACGTAATTGCTTAAAAACAGTTGGGATTGAAGCTGGAATAAAACCTGTCTTTGAATTCCGCAATGTATCATCAATATCAAAAAAGACAATCTTAATCTTCTTTGCCTTGTATTTTAATTTGGCATCCATCTCACTACCTCTTTCAATCTAACTCTTTCCATTATACCATAAAGTAGCTAAATCCCCTATTTTCAAAGAAATTCGCTATCTCTTATTCGAACTTCTTGGATAAGTACAGAACTAAATCATCATTATTTTGAATAGTAGCATTCATTTCCAAGGGTTGGTTTTGATACCAAACTCCCGTCCCATCTGGAATATAACCTCGTTTCATGTACAATCTCTGGGCAGGTCCATACCCTGAATGGAGACCAACACCAAGGGTTACCTTATCCGATATGAGCTTAACTCGTTTTTCTGCTTCTTCCAGCAAGAGATTTCCAATACCTTGATTTTGAAAGGGCTCAAAGACATTGAAATCTGAAAGTTCTGGATAGACTTCTGCAAAAGGACCATGTTTAGCAGAGGGTAAAATGGTAACGTAGCCCGCTACAGCACCATCAATCTCTGTAACTAAGACTTCTCTCTCCCCACTTTCCTGTTCCAGAAAATATCTAGCCAAAATTTCCTCTCTACCAGGCCAACCTTGATTCATAAATCCATGAGATAAGGATTCAATATCAGACTTAATTATATTTCTAATCGTACAATTCATCTTTGACTTACCCACCTTTACTCTTTTTATTACTATTATAGCACGCCAAGGTCAGAAAAAAACTATCTCGTGAAAAAAGACCCAACCGGGTCTCAATTCGCTTTCTTGTTTTAAAGCTCATGAAAAAGAGGTCCACTGGACCCAAACTCGCTCTCTTATTTCAAAGCTCGTGAAAAAAAGACCCAACCGGGTCTTTTCTTTAATCTTCGTTTACGAAAGGCATCAAAGCCATTACGCGAGCGCGTTTGATAGCTGTTGTTACTTTACGTTGATTTTTAGCTGAAGTTCCTGTTACACGACGTGGAAGGATTTTCCCACGTTCTGAAACGAAACGGCTAAGAAGCTCAGTATCTTTGTAATCAACATATTCAATTTTGTTTGCTGCGATGTAATCAACTTTTTTACGGCGTTTGAATCCGCCACGACGTTGTTGAGCCATGTTTTTTTCTCCTTTATAATTTTACTTGTCCATTAGAATGGTAAATCATCATCTGAAATATCCAATGGATTTGTTGCTCCAAATGGATTTTCATCACGTGAAAAGTCTGGTACTGAATTTGTAGGCGCTGAATAGTTTGAACTTGGTGCAGAATAAGCTCCACCTGTGTGACCCTCACGCACACTACGGCTTTCCAACATTTGGAAATTCTCAGCCACGACCTCTGTCACGTAGACACGTTGTCCTTGCTGGTTATCGTAACTACGAGTCTGGATACGACCTGTCACCCCGATAAGTGAGCCTTTTTTAGCCCAGTTAGCAAGGTTTTCAGCCTGTTGGCGCCACATAACGACATTGATAAAATCAGCCTCACGTTCGCCATTTTGACTCTTAAATGTACGGTTTACTGCAAGAGTAAAAGTCGCAACTGCTACATTTGATGGGGTATAACGTAACTCAGCGTCACGTGTCATACGCCCTACAAGTACAACATTGTTAATCATAGTTTACCTTCTTACGCGTCAGTTTTGACGATCATGTGACGAAGAATGTCAGCGTTGATTTTTGAAAGACGGTCAAACTCTTTAAGAGCTGCGTCATCGTTTGCTTCAACGTTAACGATGTGGTAAAGTCCTTCACGGAAATCTTTGATTTCGTATGCAAGACGGCGTTTTTCCCAAGATTTTGATTCAACAACAGTTGCACCGTTGTCAGTCAAAATAGAGTCAAAACGTGCTACCAAAGCGTTTTTAGCTTCTTCTTCAATGTTTGGACGAATGATATAAAGAATTTCGTATTTAGCCATTGATATGTTCCTCCTTTTGGTCTAATGACCCCAAGACTTTGCAAGGGGTAAGTGAGGTTCGCTCACAATAAACTATTATACTAGAAAAAAATTTTTTACGCAAGTAAAAACTCTGGAATTCGAAAAAACGCCACATGGGCGTTTTCCTGTTCTTATGGTTTGATACGGTGCAACATACGTGGGAATGGAATAGCTTCACGGATGTGTTTTGTTCCTGCTGCGAAGGTTACCATACGCTCGATACCGATACCAAATCCACCGTGTGGAACTGTACCGTATTTACGAAGGTCAAGGTAAAATTCATACTCTGTACGATCCATGCCAAGTTCATCCATCTTAGCAACAAGAGCATCGTAGTCTTCCTCACGCATAGAACCACCGATGATTTCTCCGTAACCTTCTGGAGCAAGCAAGTCTGCACAAAGCACACGCTCTGGATTTCCAGGAACTGGTTTCATGTAGAAGGCCTTGATGGCTGCTGGGTAGTTCATGACAAATGTTGGTACACCAAAGTGGTTTGAGATCCAAGTTTCATGTGGTGAACCAAAGTCATCTCCATGCTCAAGATGTTCGTAGTCAGCATCCTCATCATTCTCATGCTCTTGCAAGAGGTCAATGGCCTGATCGTAAGTGATGCGTTTGAAGGGCTCTGCAATGTAGCGTTTCAAAAGTTCTGTATCACGTTCCAAGGTTTCCAAGGCTTGAGGAGCACGGTCAAGAACACCTTGTAGAAGAGCTTTCACATAAGCTTCTTGCAAGTCAAGTGATTCATCGTGTGTCAAGTATGAGTACTCTGCGTCCATCATCCAGAACTCAGTCAAGTGACGGCGTGTTTTTGATTTTTCAGCACGGAATACGGGACCAAAGTCAAAGACACGACCAAGAGCCATAGCACCTGCTTCTAGATAAAGCTGACCTGATTGGCTCAAGTAGGCTGGCGTTCCGAAGTAGTCTGTTTCAAAGAGTTCAGTCGAATCTTCAGCCGCATTTCCTGAAAGAATTGGGCTATCAAACTTCATGAAGCCGTTCTTGTCAAAGAACTCATATGTTGCATAGATGATAGCGTTACGAATTTGCATCACCGCTACTTGCTTACGAGAACGGAGCCATAAGTGACGGTTGTCCATCAAGAAGTCTGTTCCGTGTTCTTTTGGTGTAATTGGGTAATCTTGAGATTCACCAATCACTTCGATGTCTGTAATGTCCAACTCATAGCCAAACTTAGAACGTTCGTCTTCTTTGACAATACCTGTCACATAGACAGACGTTTCTTGGCTCAAGCGTTTGATAACATCAAACTTCTCAAGTCCCACTTCATCACCAAATTTTTCTACAAAGTTTGGTTTAAAAGCCACACCTTGGAAGAAGGCTGTTCCATCACGCAATTGCAAGAAGGCGATTTTCCCTTTTCCTGATTTGTTGGCAACCCAAGCGCCAATCGTCACTTCCTGACCAACATAGTCTTTTACATCAATAATCGTTACACGTTTTGTCATTATTTTTCCTTTTCTTTTTCCATAAATTCTTTCAAGCGTTTAACTGCTTCTTTAAGCGTGTCTAGGTCTGTCGCATAGCTGAGACGGACATTTTCTGGCGCTCCAAAGCCAGCTCCTGTTATGAGTGCCAAACCAACTTCCTCAAGAATAGCTGTTGTAAAGTCAGTCACATCCGTATAACCTTTCATCTCCATGGCTTTTTTAACATTTGGAAAGAGATAGAAGGCTCCTTGTGGCTTAACGACTTCAAAACCAGGGACTTCACACAAGAGTGGATAGATGGTATTGAGACGTGCTTCAAATGCTTGACGCATAATTTCCACAGAATCTTGCGGTCCAGTTAGGGCTTCGATGGTTGCATATTGTGAAACAGCAGTTAGGTTAGAAGTTGTTTGACCTGTCAATTTGCTCATAGCAGCAATGATTTCAGGATCACCCACTGCATAACCTACCCGCCAACCCGTCATGGCATAGGCCTTAGATACACCGTTGATAACAATGGTTTGCTTACGAATTGCTTCTGATAGACTTGAGATTGGAACAAATTCATTTCCATTATAAACAAGGCGACCGTATATATCATCAGCTAAAATCAGAATGTCATGCTCAACTGCCCAATTTCCGATAGCTAGTAATTCTTCACGAGTATAGATCATACCAGTCGGATTAGATGGTGAATTGAGAACCAAAACCTTGGTCTTATCAGTGCGAACTGCTTCTAACTGCTCTACAGTTACCTTAAAGTGGTTGTCTTCCTTAGCAGGAACAAAGACGGGAACGCCTTCTGCCATCTTGACCTGATCTCCATAACTAACCCAGTATGGAGTTGGAATAATAACCTCATCTAAAGGATTGATTACAGCCATAAAGAAAGTATATAGGGAGAACTTGGCACCTGTAGCAAAGGTAACCTCGTTACTTGCGACAGAATAGCCATAGTAGCGCTCGAAGTAGGTATTCACCGCAGCTTTTAATTCTGGTAGACCTGAAGCTACTGTATAGAAGGAAGCCTGTCCTTCTCGAATAGATTTAACTGCTGCATCTTGAATATTTTTGGGAGTATGGAAATCGGGCTGACCTAAAGTTAAGAAAAGTACATCTTTTCCTTCAGCCTTTAACTTCTTTGCTCTTGCATCACTAGCTAAAGTGACACTTTCTTCCATTTCTAAAACACGGTTGGATAGTTTCATAAGCCCTCCTTATTGACCAATGCTCCTGTTTCAAAATCTACTAGATAAAAATCAGAGCCTGACTTGACTTCCCAGATTGGCTTATCTTGATAACGGCCAAAGGTAATTTTGTCAATCTCGCCAGCTCCTTTTTCCTTAGAAACCGCTTCTGCTTTTTCTTGTGAAACACCTTGATTTAGCTGATAAACGTAAATCTTATGGTCATCTTTTCCAATCAGGACAGCAAGTGCTTCTTGTTTTTTATTACGACCAAGAACGCTATAATAGGATTCCAAGCCATTGTATAAGTCAACCTGATCAGCCTGCTCTAATCCTGCATACTGCTGAGCTAATTTTTCTCCTTCACTTTTAGCTGTTTGATAGGGTTTCATGCCGAGAGAAACCAGATACAGAAAGGAAGCACTGATAACCACAAGCAAAATCGTCATCCCTAGACCATACTGCCACAGTAGATTATTTTTTGCTTTATTTTGTCTTTTTTTCACTCGTCTATTTTACCATCTATTGGGCTTTATTACAAGTGAATGCAAGAACAAACCTATATTATTTCTTACTTCAAAGCAAACCGATTTTTCTTGATTAAAACCGAGCAAGAAAAGTAAAGACAGCTCCAAAATCAACCTATTAAAAAACCTGAGCTTAGTACTCAAGTTTTCGTAATTTTTTTGATCTATGGAATCACTTTATCATCCATTATTTTAGCCATTTTTCCTAAAAATACAGGCAATAGAAGGCTAATCAAGACTAAAAAGAATCCTAGATAAAGAAATGTTACTACAAAGCCTAAATGGTCAATCAACCACCCTGTCAGTGGGAAGAAGACAATCATACTCAGGCTAAACATCATAGAGTAGACACTCAGCATGGTTGCCCTTACTTCACTTGGAAGGCGCTCTTGCAAATCGTTGTCAAAAATCGGCTGAAAAAGAGCATATAGAGCATTACTAATCAAATAAATCAAAATATAGATTAGAGGTGTTCCAAAGTAGGACAGCATATAGGTGACTCCAGTCAGCAGGACGAGGATAGGGAAAAGCTTCAAGGCGGCATAGTTCTTTCCAATCTTACTCGCTAGATAGACTGCGACGATATTTAAGAGACTACCAAGTAGCATAACTGCTGAAATTTGCCAACCACTTAAATCTGGTAACTGATTTTGATAGTAAAAATAAAACATGCACATGAGTGTTCCGACAATATGAGACAAAATAATCCAGTTGAAAAGCATGGGATTTCGCTTCAACTCTTCCTTAACAGTCCAAATAATCTGTTTCATGTTCACACTATCAGCTTTTTCTAGCTTGACACTAGGCTCTTTCAGCATCCAAATCAGGAAAAGAACTATGATAGAAGTCGCAATCATGATATAGTAGGTCAGGTGCAATTGACCATGGACAAAAAATCCCGCCAACACTGTCCCCAAAGACCGAGTTCCTTCTGACACTCCTGACATAAAACTTGAAATAGATAAGTAACGCTCCTTGAGTCCAGCTTCCACGGCTGAATCATAAACCATTGCTGCGCTTGTGCCTGAATCAAAATTATAAGACAAGGCACTTACCGCCATCGCTAGTGCATAAATCCAAAAATTTCCCTGCCCAGCCAACATAAGAATAGAAGACACAATCCCTGCTATACGACTTAAATAAAGGTTGGTCTTATAAGAATAGCGGTCAGCTAACATACCAGATGGAATTTCACAGAGAAGACTGGTCGTATGAAAAATACTCTCCAGAAGTCCAATCTGCCAAAGAGACATGCCGTTTTGACTGAGAAAGAGAATCCAAAAACTGGTAATCCCTAAAAATGCAAAAAACTCAACTCCGGCCATCAGGCCAATATTTTTCCGATAATTTCTTATTAACATCTTTTCTCCTTAACAAGTGTATTATTATTTCTTTTGTCTGTCACTTGTTAATCTTTGCCTTACATGATCTCCACCCCTTTTAGAAGCATTCTTCAATGCCATTATTGTTCCTTTAATGATTTATGAAATGATACCGGAAAATAGCTGTTATGCGGTTTCCATTGCGAGTTTTCTTGTTTATTTTAGCACTTATGTCATCATATTACAAGAGAATGTTAGAATACTCTTCGAAAATCAAATGCATTCCAGCCGCAAGTGATTAGAGTTTCTACAATTTTATAGTTTTACTTATCTTTGAGCAAATTTCTTGCAAGTCCTTTTGCTTTGTTGTAATATATTTCATAACAACGAGAGAGTTCTCGGAAATTTAATAAAAAGGAGACACATCATGTCTAAAAAAGTATTATTTATCGTCGGATCACTACGTCAAGGTTCTTTCAACCACCAAATGGCCCTCGAAGCTGAGAAAGCACTTGCTGGTAAAGCGGAAGTTAGCTACCTTGATTATTCAGCCCTTCCTCTCTTCAGCCAAGATTTGGAAGTTCCAACACATCCAGCTGTAGCTACTGCTCGTGAAGCAGTTCTCGCTGCGGATGCTATCTGGATCTTCTCTCCAGTCTACAACTTCTCTATCCCTGGAACAGTGAAAAACTTACTTGACTGGCTATCTCGTGCCCTTGACTTGTCTGATACACGTGGCGCTTCTGCCCTTCAAGACAAGTTTGTTACCGTATCATCTGTAGCCAATGCAGGTCACGATCAACTCTTCGCTATTTACAAAGACCTCTTGCCATTTATCCGTACACAAGTCATTGGTGATTTCACTGCTGCACGTGTTAACGACTCTGCCTGGGCAGACGGAAAATTGGTTCTAGAAGAAACAGTCCTAAATTCACTTGAAAAACAAGCTCAAGACTTGGTCAATGCTATCAAGTAACTAAAGTAACTAACATAATAAAAGCGAACACGACTACTTTTCTGACACTCAGAAGACTAGCTTGTTCGCTTTTTTCTCATTTATAAACTAATACTCAATGAAAATCAAAGAGCAAACTAGGAAGCTAGCCGTAGGCTGTACTTGAGTACGACAAGGCGAAGCTGACGTGGTTTGAATTTGATTTTCGAAGAGTATAAAATAGCTGATGATACATATTGTCCAATACAAAATATCTATTTTCTATACTTCCTTAACAAAAACCAATTCCTGTGGCTGTGACAAATCTTCTCGGTAGTTAAATCCTGCAAAGCTTAAGCGACGAGCTTCCTCCACCGTCTGCACTTGATTTTCTATCAGGACTGTTAGGAAGGCACCACGCGCTTTCTTAGAAATGGTTGAATGAATCTTCAGCTGCCCACCTCTATCCTCCATGAATTTGAAGGTCACCATCTTTTCTCTAATTTCCTTAGAAAATACAGTCTCAAACTCGGATGACAAGAGAGAGAAAATCACTTCTTCCTGCATCAGAGCTCCATCATAGACTGCCTTCCAATGGCTCTTCAAAGTCTTACCAGCGACTTTTAACTTCATCAAAAAGTCCAAACGGTGAGGGGACATAGGCGACAAGGCTGGAACAACACCGTACAAAGCCGAGGTAATGAAGACATGATTTTCAAGATAGGCTTGTTCTGCCTCGGTCAGTTTGTCTCGCTTGATATGACGGTACATAAGCCCATCAAAAAGTTTCAAGGCTGGATAGTGTTGAGCAGTTTTGTTTTTTAAAGCTTGAATATGTTGAAATTCTTCCGCCGCCTTCTCAGCTGATACCTTGTAAAAACTCTCCAATTGACTAGCAGAATAGAGGGCCAAGGCATCCAGCACGGCCTGACTTTCTGGTTTTAAAGGAGCGGCTTCAATACTTGGCAAATCTGTGTTCATTTCTTTTGCTGTTGGGATTAAAATTTTCATATTGATAGTGTAGCATATTTTTTAGCCACAACCAAGAAATTCATCTGATACTCAATGAAAATCAAAGAGCAAACTAGGAAGCTAGCCGCAGGCTGTACTTGAGTACGGCAAGGTGAAGCTGACGTGGTTTGAATTTGATTTTCGAAGAGTATGAAAAACCTCGGTTTAACCGAGGCTTCTCTATTTATTTGGGCCATCCTAACCAGACAGCCACGAGAACAAGGGCTATGCCAGCTAAGCTTGTTAAGATAGATAAGAATTTATCTTTTTTCTCCTTGAACTGAGAAAAACCTATCCTCAAAGCGAGCAGTCCGAGTAGCATTGAAGCAACCATCACATAAAAACCCATTTGTTTGTCCTCCATTAGTCTTAATTTACCTTATTATAACATATACTTCTTAAATAAAGCTTTTTTATACTCAATGAAAATCAAAGAGCAAACTAGGAAACTAGCCGCAGGTTGCTCAAAGCACAGCTTTGAGGTCGCAGATAAAGTTGACGTGGTTTGAAGAGATTTTCGAAGAGTATTACTGTACTTTAAAGTTCTTGAGATAGTTGTCTTTTCCTACTTGACCTTCGAAGGTTTTACCATTTTCAAGGTAAGGAAGGTCATCTGATACTGAGGCCTTAACCTTGTATATCTTGCCATCAACTTTAAAGAAGTAGACGGTGTCGCCCTTGATAACAGCTGATTTGAGGTCTGCCACCACCCCCTTAATGCTTTCTGTTGTTGCATTGTCAATTTCAAGGTCGTTTTTATTGGCGTACTTGCTGAGCAGTTCTTCCACTGTCGTAGCTACGATGACATTCTGGTACTCGACTGCGTCTACCAAAGCATACTCTTTGACCAAACCAGCATTGTCCTTCAAGCCCATGATGTAGAGAGGCTTGTCATTGAGGTTGATGAGGATTGGGAAGGTTGCCTTGTAGGATTTCTCCTGAACAGCACCTTCGGCTGATTCACGGGCTGATTCTTCGGTCGCAGAAGCCAAGTTGTACTTAGTGATTTCTCCTGTTCGCATATTTTCAAGAATGAAACCAAGATTACTTTCATCTGCATTGGCCGATGTCACACCTGTGTAGAGGTAAATATCATTACCAATAGACAAGTAATTATAGCCCTTGGTAGTCTGGGTCACGTTTTTCTTGGAAATCATGGCATTCCAGAAACCGTCCTTGTACTTGCCGTTGTAGTTGATTTGCTGGATAGTTTCCTCAGCTGGATAGACCCTGTCCACCCATTCTGGAACATCTGACAAGCTGTATTCCTTGGTTTCTCCATTTGTGGCATCCAAGATA
Source organism: Streptococcus mitis (assembly GCF_047462815.1). Lineage (GTDB taxonomy): Bacteria > Bacillota > Bacilli > Lactobacillales > Streptococcaceae > Streptococcus > Streptococcus mitis_DO. The sequence goes on along the minus strand of NZ_JASHFB010000002.1, from coordinate 121,092 downwards.
ATGACTGAAACAGGACGAGGAACCGCAAGCCCAAATTGCTTTTGGTAAACTGTAGCCACATAGAAAGGATTGCCCTCATCGTCCACCTCAAAAGATGGAGTCCTGAAGATTTTAGTTGGGTACTTCAAGCGCAGGTGACGCTTGACATCGCGGTTAAAATACTCCGAGTCCGAATACTTGATTGGTGTCTTCAAGTCCACCAAGTCCGCATTCCCGGTTACCATGTCCACCTTGATATACTCGCCGATTCCCTTGGCTTGATTATTAAACCACTTGATAGGATCTGCGTATTCTAGTGGCGTAACCCGATAAGGCTTCCCATCAATTGTCAATTGGGTATAGGTATCTGCCGCTACGTACTGCGACACCTTATCTGTTAGGGAACCCAAGTAGCGGTCACCTATTTTTTCAGCAGTACTTCTATCTAAGATAGGAACCTTACTGGTGTCAGTCTTAGGAAATTCAGAAAAGTCTTTTTCCGTCACCGTGACTACATTGGCATAATTTTTAGCCTGAAAAATGCTAGAAGTTACCAAGGAAACCAAGGCTGCCAAGAGAAGAATTCCTCCAATAGAAGCTAAAAGGATTTTCCCTAACCGATTGATTTTGAAACCCTCTAGATTTAAGGCAGCTTCCGCCTTGCCGTGGCGCACATGAACCGTTTTGACCAGATTGATTCCCTTACCAAAGCCAAATAAGATTGCTACAAGCAGCAAATGCCCACAGAGGAAAAAGAGAAATTCCCAGCTAGTCAGGTTAAGGGGCGGTAAAAAGATATACCAGGTCGTTGCGATAAAAATAAGTTCAAAGATAATCCGTTTCATTTGCTTTCCTCCTAAATGATTCGTCCTTCCAAGTGATCCAGTTCATGCTGGCAAATCTGGGCTGGGAAGCCTGTCAAGGTAATGGTCTGTTCCTGCCACTTGCTGTCACGATAGGCAACCCTTATAGTTTCATAACGCTTAGTTGGTCTCACACCTACCAAGGACAAACAACCTTCCTCTGTCTCATAAGGTCCTGAAAAAGACTTGAGAACAGGATTAAACATGACCATAGGAACCAAGCCAAGATTAAAAATAATCACGCGCTTTTGCACCCCAATCATATTGGCAGCTAGACCGACACAGGTTTCACGATTTGCTAAGAGTGTATCCTGCAAATCTCTGGCAAGATACAGATCATCCTGACTTGCTGGCTGAGATACCTGAGATAAAAACAAAATATCCTTCACAATTTTCTTTTCCACTTCCTCACACTCCTCTTGTTTTTTTACTATATTATAGCAATTATAGCACAAAAGCCGATAACTGCAAGCCCTTTCCCTCAACTATAACAAAAAGCCATCCGAAGATGACTTTTTTTAAATCGCATTCTTGTCAAAACCGAGTTTACGTTGAACAAACTTAACAAGTTCGACGATAATAATCATTGAGAAGCTTCCGCCCATAACGATTCCCCATTGTGACAAGTCTAGTTTGGTTACGTGGAAGATTCCTTCAAGCGGTTCTACGACAATTGTTGCCATGAGAAGGATGAAAGATACCAAGATGGACCAGTTAAATGTCTTAGATTTGAATGGACCAACTGTCAAGATGGATTGATAGACAGATTTCACATTGTAAGCATGGAAGAGCTGAATCAAACCAAGGGTTGCAAAGGCCATAGTAAGGGCATCTGCGTGAATGGCATGATTGTCACCCACGTGAACTGGGTAAAGAAGGGCAAGACCATAAACACTCATAACAATAGCTGCTTGGAGTACACCTTGATAGATGATAGAACTCAAAACACCACCTGAGAAGAAGCTTGCCTTGCGTCCACGTGGTTTATGGTTCATGACACCAGGCTCAGCAGGTTCAACACCAAGAGCGATAGCTGGGAAAGTATCGGTTACCAAGTTGATCCACAAAAGATGAACTGGCTGCAAGACATCCCAACCAAACAAGGTTGATAGGAAGATGGTTAATACTTCAGCAGTATTGGCAGAAAGCAAGTACTGAATAGTCTTTTGAATGTTTGAGAAGACCTTACGTCCTTCTTCCACTGCAACGATGATAGTCGCAAAGTTATCATCTGCAAGAATCATGTCAGAAGCCCCCTTAGAAACCTCTGTACCAGTGATTCCCATACCGATACCGATATCGGCTGTTTTCAGAGCTGGCGCATCATTGACACCGTCACCTGTCATGGCAACGACTTTACCTTGTTTTTGCCAAGCCTTGACGATACGAACCTTGTGTTCTGGAGACACACGGGCATAAACAGAGTATTGGCCAACTGCTTTTTCAAAGTCTTCATCTGACAGTTCATTGAGTTCAGCACCGGTTAAAACGTGGCCTTCTGTATCATTTGCATCAATGATTCCCAAACGTTTAGCAATAGCTTCTGCAGTGTCTTGATGGTCACCCGTAATCATGATTGGACGGATTCCAGCTTCCTTAGCCACACGAACAGCCTCAGCAGCTTCCGGACGTTCAGGGTCAATCATCCCGATCAAACCAGTAAAGATTAAATCATTTTCAAGTTTTTCAGAAGTGAGATTTTCTGGAATGCTATCGATAATCTTATACGCACCTGCAAGGACCCGCAAGGCTTGGTGAGCCATTTCAGAGTTGTTTGTATGAATGAGGTTTGTAACCTTCTCGTCAATCGGAGCAATATCCCCAGCCTTATCACGAAGAACACAACGTTTCAAAAGTTGGTCTGGCGCACCCTTGACTGCTACAAGGAATTTACCATCTGGCAATGGGTGAACCGTTGACATAAGCTTACGGTCAGAGTCAAATGGCAACTCAGCCACACGTGGATATTTCTCTAAAAATCCTTTGACATCATAGCCCTTGTCCAAGGCATATTGGATAAAGGCTGTTTCAGTTGGATCACCAATCAAGTTTCCTTCCACATCGATTTTCGTATCATTGGCCAAGACAACTGAACGAAGAAGCGGCATTTCAAGACCCAGTTCAATGTCATCAGCTGAATCATGTAGGACTGCATCGTAGAAGACTTTTTCAACTGTCATCTTGTTCATAGTCAGCGTACCAGTCTTATCAGAAGCGATAATTTCTGTCGAACCAAGCGTTTCTACAGCTGGCAACTTACGAACGATAGAGTTTCGTTTGGCCAAAACTTGAGTACCAAGGGCAAGAACGATGGTCACGATAGCAGGAAGTCCTTCTGGGATGGCTGCAACGGCAAGCGCAACAGAGGTCATCAACTCACCAAGTGGATTTTTCCCTTGAATGAAGACACCCACTACAAAAGTAACAAGGGCAATGACCAAGATAGCATAGGTCAAGACCTTAGAAAGGTTATTCAAGTTTTGTTTAAGTGGTGTATCCGTCTCATCCGCATCTTGGAGCATGCCAGCGATATGACCGACTTCAGTATACATACCTGTATTGACAACAACACCAAGACCACGACCATAAGTCACATTTGAGTTTTGGAAGGCCATATTGACACGGTCACCAATACCAGCATCTGCAGCAAGTTCAACTGTCAAGTCTTTTTCGACTGGCACAGACTCACCTGTAAGAGCTGCTTCTTCAATTTTAAGAGAGTTTGCTTCAATCAAACGTAGGTCTGCAGGTACTACATCACCTGCTTCAAGGGAAACAATATCTCCTGGAACCAATTCTTTAGAGTCAATCTCCGCCATATGCCCATCACGAAGAACGCGGGCAGCTGGACTAGACATGGATTTGAGAGCTTCGATCGCTTCTTCGGCTTTTCCTTCTTGGTAAACACCAAAGGCAGCATTGATGATTACCACGGCTAAGATGATAATGGCATCTGCGATATCTTCCCCACCAGAAGTCACGACTGACAAGATTGCTGCCGCAACTAGGATGATAATCATCAAATCCTTAAATTGCTCGATGAATTTGACCAGAATTGATCGTTTCTCGCCTTCTTCGAGTTCATTGTGGCCAAATTCTGCAAGGCGCTTTTCCGCCTCACTTGATGACAAACCTTGCTCGGTCGCATCCACAGCCTTCAAGACCTCTTCAGGACTCTGAGTGTAAAACGCTTGGCGTTTTTGTTCTTTTGACATGTGTCTCCTCCTTGACATTGTGTGCAAAACAGACTCTCTTTTCCCTCATCGCATCTTTTCACGACAAACAAAAAGAGACCTATTAATCATAACAAGTCTCGCTGTTTAAGATAGTGCCGGAAAGCATACTTTTCAGTATAAAATTCGGAATGACGACACTATCACAGGTTTCTGCCAGCTACTCCCTTGAGTAGTACTATTATACCAAATTTTGAAAAGTTTTCAAAGAGTAAAAAATGACTTATTTGAATTTTCCCTTGAAAACCAGTATAATGGTAGAATGCTATATGACTAGAAAGGAAGTTGAATGAAGCAATCTATCTCAAATCTCAAGTTAGCTGAGCGTGGGGCCATTATCAGTATTTCGACCTATTTGATCTTGTCTGCAGCGAAATTAGCAACTGGGCACCTCCTCCATTCATCCAGTTTGGTGGCAGATGGTTTTAACAACGTATCGGATATCATTGGAAATGTGGCCCTCTTGATTGGGATTCGAATGGCGCGCCAACCTGCTGACCGAGACCACCGTTTTGGCCACTGGAAGATTGAAGATTTGGCTAGCTTGCTCACTTCCATCATCATGTTCTATGTTGGTTTCGATGTACTAAGAGATACCATTCAAAAGATTCTCAGTCGTGAAGAAACAGTCATTGACCCTCTGGGTGCAACTCTGGGAATCATTTCTGCAACGATTATGTTTCTAGTTTATCTCTACAATACTCGCCTCAGTAAGAAATCCAACTCCAAGGCACTGAAGGCTGCCGCCAAGGACAATCTTTCTGATGCTGTCACCTCACTTGGTACTACCATTGCCATCCTGGCTAGCAGTTTCAATTATCCCATTGTGGATAAACTGGTTGCCATTATCATCACTTTCTTTATCTTGAAAACTGCCTATGATATCTTTATCGAGTCTTCCTTTAGTCTTTCAGATGGTTTTGATGACCGTCTGCTTGAGGATTATCAAAAGGCCATCATGGAAATTCCCAAAATCAGCAAGGTTAAGTCCCAAAGAGGTCGTACCTACGGTAGCAACATTTACCTTGATATTACGCTGGAGATGAATCCTGACTTATCGGTTTATGAGAGCCACGAGATTGCGGATCAGGTCGAGTCTATGCTGGAGGAACGTTTTGGCGTCTTTGATACCGATGTCCATATCGAGCCAGCACCTATCCCTGAAGATGAAATTTTAGACAATGTCTATAAAAAATTACTTATGCGCGAACAATTGATTGACCAAGGAAATCAACTGGAAGAACTCTTGGCTGACGATTTTGTTTATATTCGCCAAAATGGAGAACAGATGGATAAAGAGGCCTATAAAGCCGAAAAAGACTTGAATTCTGCTATCAAGGATATTCAAATCACTTCCATCAGTCAAAAGACCAAACTCATCTCCTATGAGTTAGATGGTATCATCCATACCAGTATCTGGCGTCGCCACGAAACTTGGCAAAATATCTTCCACCAGGAAACCAAAAAAGAATAGAGAAATCCTGTCCATGAGACGGGATTTTTCTATTCTTCTAGCTATCAAATTCACTTAGATATTCATAGCGTTCATATTTTTCAAGGAGTGCTTCGTTTTTCTCATCTAGCTCTTTCTGAAGAGTAGCCAGTTTGCCAAAGTCAGAGCCGTTGGCCTGCATCTCCTCTTCAATAGCAGCGATACGGTTTTCCAAGGATTCAATATCGCCTTCAATGCTTGCCCACTCCTGCTTTTCTTGGTAGGTCATGCGTTTCTTATCTTCTCGAACCTTGACGACTTTTTCCTTTTCGGCTTTTTGCACTTGATTGGCCATCTCTGTTTCAAAGGTTTTCTCATCAAGATAGTCGGTGTAATGACCAAAGAAAGGACGAATCTTGCCATCCTCAAAAGCCAGAATCTTGGTCGCCACCTTATCCAAGAAATAGCGGTCGTGACTAACAGTCAAAACTGGACCAGCAAAGCCTTGCAAGAAATTCTCCAAAACTGTCAAGGTTGCAATATCTAGGTCATTTGTCGGTTCGTCTAAAAGAAGAACATTTGGTTTTTCCAAGAGCAGTTTGAGGAGATAAAGACGCTTTTTCTCTCCACCTGACAATTTCTCAATCAAGGTTCCATGCGTCGAACGTGGGAAAAGAAACTGCTCCAGCAACTCTGCAATCGAAGTACTAGAACCACCGCTGATCTTGACCTCTTCTGCCACTTCCTGCAGGTAATTGATAACTCGCTTGCTCTCATCCAATCCCTCAATTTTCTGAGAGAAATAGGCGATACGAACAGTTTCCCCTATCACAACTTGACCTGCTGTCGGCTCAAGACTGCCTGCAATCAGATTGAGCAGGGTTGATTTTCCAACACCGTTATCCCCAACAATTCCAATACGATCTTTGGCCTGCACCAAGAGATTAAAGTCTTGTAAAATGGGCTTATTTTCATAGGCAAAGGAAACATCCTGAAACTCGATGACTTTCTTCCCAATCCGACTGGTTTCAAAGTTCATGGTCAAGTCTGTCTCAGCAGTATTTCCTGAAACTTCCTTTTTCAGGTCGTGGAAACGATTGATACGAGCCTGCTGCTTGGTCGCACGCGCCTGCGGTTGTCTGCGCATCCAGGCCAATTCTTGTTTGTAGAGTTGTTCTTTTTTGTGGAGAAGAGCCGAGTCGCGCTCATCCTGTTCCGCCTTTAGGCGAACATAGTCCTGGTAATTTCCCTGATATTCGGTCAAGCCTGCGCGATCCAATTCGAAAATGCGAGTTGACAAAGCGTCTAGGAAATAACGGTCATGGGTAATAAAAAGGACGGTCTTCTTAGAATTTTTCAAAAAGAGGGTCAGCCACTCAATAGTCGCAATGTCCAGATGGTTGGTAGGCTCATCCAGAAGCAAGAGGTCGTGGTTGCCAAGTAAGACTTGCGCCAACTGGACCCGTCTTCTCAGACCACCTGACAATTCCCCAACAGGAGTGGATAAGTCCTGAATACCCAGCTTACTGAGAACAGTCTTAACCTGACTCTCAATTTCCCAAGCTTGAAGAGAATCCATCTCAGCCATGACTCGTTCCAAACGTGCCTGCTTGTCCTCACTATAGTTGAGCATGATCAATTCGTACTCACGAATGAGCTGGATTTCCTTGAGGTCGCTAGATAGAACCGTATCCAAGACCGTCTTGCTATCATCAAAATCAGGATCCTGAGTCAAGTAACCAATCTGGTAATCATTCTTAGCTGAAAAAGGACTGACATCCCCATCAAAGCCAGAAACACCAGAAAGAACATCTAAAAGGGTGGTCTTCCCTGTTCCATTGACACCAATCAAACCAATTCTGTCTAGGTCATGGATGATAAAGGAAATATCCTTAAAAACGGTCTTGTCACCGACGGATTTACTTAGTTTTTCAACAATAAAATCACTCATTTTTTCTCCCTCAGATAAGCATGGATGGCTTGACGGTCATTTTCCAATTCTCCATCGACAATGGCATATTCAATCTCTGTTAAAATCTCTCCCAAGTCTGGGCCCGGCTGATAGCCATATTCCTTGATCAAAATACCACCGTTGATTTGGATCTCTTTCTTGTCATGAATGGTCAAACTCTGATAGGTTTCTGTGATGGCTTGTGGATTAACTTCTTTTCCTTGGGCCTGACGAAGATTTTCAGCCTGTAAAAGTAAATCCAAGTCAAAGCGGTAACAATCTCGCTTGCTCAATTCTCCCTTTTCACGCAAGGCCAAAATAGTCAGCAAATCCCGAACCTGCTTGGCAAACTGGCGTGAGGTCTTCCAAGCCTTCAAAAATGGCTGCGCATTTTCAATATCCAAAGCCGACAGTAAAGCCGCCCAAGCTTGTTCAGAAGATTCAAAGGTGAAATTAGCCTCCAAATCAAACAGTCCGTTGAGCTTGTCCTGGCTAGATGCCATATCAGGGAGATAATCATAAGCTTGACTCTCAATCATGGAAGCCAAACCCCTTCTCCAAAACGGAGCCAGCAAGAGTTTATCAAACTCAACGAAGGTACGCTCCACAGAAATTTTCTCCAAAAGTGGCGTCAAGGTCTTCATTGCTTTAAAGGTTTCTGACTCAAGTTCAAAGCCAAGACTGGCCTGAAAACGGAAACCACGCATAATCCGCAAAGCATCTTCGTTAAAACGCTCACTTGCCACTCCAACTGCTCGTAAGACTTGCTTTTCCAAATCTTCTAGCCCATGGAACAAGTCAATGATTTCCCCTGTCTCGTCCAAGGCAAAGGCGTTGACTGTGAAATCACGGCGTTTGAGGTCTTCTTCTAGCGAGCGCACAAAGGAAACCGCACTGGGTCTGCGATAGTCCACATAGACATCCTCTGTCCGAAAGGTGGTTACCTCATACTCCTCATCCCCATCTAAGACCAAGACGGTTCCATGCTCGATTCCGATATCGGCTGTTCGCGGAAAAATCTGCTTGGTCTCTTCTGGATAAGAAGACGTCGCAATATCCACATCGTGGATGGGACGATTGAGGAGGGCATCTCGAACAGAGCCCCCAACAAAATAGGCTTCAAATCCTGCTTCTTTAATTTTTTCTAATACTGGTAAAGCCTTCTGAAATTCAGAAGGCATTTGCGTTAATCTCATAATAAGTGTTCTAATCCATAAACAAGCTCATGACGCTTGACAACTTCTTTAATTCCCAAATTCACCCCTGTCATGAAGGAGCTACGATCATAGGAGTCATGACGGAGGGTCAATCCTTCTCCTTGATTACCAAAGATGACTTCCTGATGAGCTACCAAACCTGGTAGACGAACTGAGTGAATCCGCATGCCATCAAAGTCAGCACCACGAGCACCAGCAATCAACTCTTCCTCATCTGCTGCACCTTGCTGGATAGACTCTCGAACCTCTGCCATCAGCTCAGCTGTTTTAATGGCTGTTCCACTCGGAGCATCCTTTTTCTTGTCATGATGGAGCTCGATAATCTCCACATGTGGGAAATATTTGGCAGCTTGCGTTGCAAATTGCATAAGCAAGACAGCACCCAAGGCAAAGTTAGGAGCAATCAAGCCACCCAAATCTTGGGCACGAGAAAATTCTTTTAGCTCTGTAATTTCTTCACTCGTGAAACCTGTTGTTCCAACTACTGGAGCAAAGCCATTTTCAAGAGCAAAGCGTGTATTTTCATAGGCAACAGCTGGAGTTGTAAAATCTACCCAGACATCCGCTTCAAAACCGACCAAATCAGCCTTATCCTTGAAAACAGGAATTCCTTGCCATTCTGGCTCAGACTCAAAAGGATCCAGAACTGCTACCAAGTCCAAGTCTGGATCAGCCAAGACCATCTGACAAGCAGCTTGCCCCATCTTTCCCTTAAAACCAGCAATAATTACTCGAATACTCATCTCTACTCCTGTCTAATATACAAAGAACCTTAGCTGCCCATGAAAAATAGGGAATGGCGCTGACTTTCCATGATAGGCAAGACAGGCATCTTTTTCAAGAGGCAGATAGTCCATGTTCAATTTCCAAGATACAAAGCCTGTAAGAACACAAAGTGAAAATAGGAGTTCTGATCAAGGATTGTCTACTCCTTGAAAGAACTAGCTTTTTCACACAGGGTTCCAGGCGTGTTCAATTGCTATAATATAAGATTTCTTAACTAGCCTAGAAGCTCCAACTAAATCACTGGAATATAACCCAGAGCAATGCTTCCTGCTCCTAGGTGGGTTCCAATGACACTACCAAATGTAGCAAGTGAAACATCTGAACCCACTCCAGAATCAAGCAAGTGCTGACGCAATTCCTCAGCCTTTTCAAGAGCATTACCATGAATAACAATGACTCGGTATTGGCCTGAAGTTGTGGCATCCTTGATGATTTCAATTAAGCGCTTGGTTGCTTTCTTTTCCGTACGAACTTTTTCGTAAACTTCAATCACACCTTGGTCGTTAAAATAAAGGATTGGCTTAATGCTAAGCAAATTGCCCAAAATGGCAGCCCCATTTGAAAGGCGTCCCCCCTTCACCAAATGGTCCAAATCATCAACCATGATAAAGGCTGACGTACGGCTGATTTGAATAGCTAGCTTATCCTGAATGCTGGCAAAATCATCTCCCTGATCACGCCAGTTAAAGACGCTTTCAACCATGATACCCAGAGGAGCACTTGTAATCAAAGTGTCTGGAAAAGCAATGGTTAAGCCTTCATAGTCATCAACCATATACTGGATATTTTGGTAAAAACCTGAAATTCCAGAAGATAGGAAAAGTCCCAAGGCATGGGTATAGCCTTGTTCTTTGAGCGAAGTTAGAATCTCATCTAACTTGGCAATGCTTGGTTGACTAGTCTTAGGCAATTCAGAAGCCTGAGCCATTTTTTGGTAAAATTCCTCAGCAGACAGATTGATACCTTCGACATACTCCTCGCCATCAATATTGACAGGAATGTCCAAGACAAATAAATCTTCTCTTTGCACGGTCTCTGCACTGAGATAAGCAGAAGAATCTGTGATAACAGCTAGTTTCATATTAGAACTCCAAATTGATTCCTGGTAAGTCTAATGCAATTTCGGTCACTTCGTAAGTCAAACGGTTGAGCATGTTCAAACATGGACGAGCCAAGGTTTCAACTTCTTCTTGGTTCAATTCACTTGGTTCGTTAACAATACGACCATCGATATGGTTCACCTGTGAAATAGTTCCACTGATGACAAATTTATCAAATACAATCATAAAGCTCAAGATAACAATCAGGGAAGTCACTTGATTTTCTTGATCATGTTGAATCAATTGGAAGTTCACATCCACCTTAGTTTCAGGAGCTCCATTTTCATTTTCCCATTCAAAATTACGCGCATCAAAATGATACTGACTAACAAATTCTTGTTCACGTTTAAGATTCATGTCTTTCTCCCTCGGCTACAATATCATAAGCTATTGTACCATAATTTTTTATTTTCATCTAGTTTTCTAGGATTTAGTCAATCCCAATTTCAGCTCGAACTACGTCTGCGATGGTATCAACATAATAGTTCACTTCTTCTGTTGTAGGCGCTTCTGCCATGACACGCAAGAGGGGTTCTGTTCCACTTGGACGAACAAGGATACGGCCATTCCCCGCCATTTCTTCTTCCATCTTCTCGATGATAGCCTTGATAGCTGGCACTTCCATAGCCTTTTCCTTCATGGCATTTTCCACTCGGATATTGACTAATTTTTGTGGATAGATGGTTACTTCTGCTGCCAACTCTGACAAGCTCTTACCAGTTTCCTTCATGATTTTGGTCAATTGAACAGCAGATAATTGACCATCACCTGTGGTATTGTAATCCATCAAGATAACGTGACCAGACTGTTCACCACCAAGGTTGTAGCCTGATTTTCGCATTTCTTCCACAACATAGCGGTCGCCAACTGCAGTAACTGCCTTGTTAATACCTTCGCGGTCCAAGGCCTTGTGGAAACCAAGGTTAGACATAACAGTTGTCACAATTGTGTTTTGGGCCAATTGTCCTTTTTCAGAAAGGTATTTCCCGATGATGTACATGATCTTGTCACCATCAACGATATCCCCATTTTCATCAACAGCAATCAAGCGGTCACTGTCTCCGTCAAAGGCTAAACCAATAGCTGATACGCTTTCTTTGACCACTTCTTGAAGGGCTTCTGGGTGGGTTGAACCAACATTAAGGTTGATATTAAGACCATCTGGTGTTTCCCCGATAATAGTCAATTGAGCTCCAAGGTCTGCAAAGATTTGACGGGCACTTGTAGACGCTGCACCGTTTGCTGTGTCCAAGGCAACCTTCATTCCTTCAAGAGGAGTTCCAGTTGAAACAAGATAGCCTTCATACTTACGCAAGCCTTCTGGATAATCAACTACAGTACCTAGACCTTCTGCACTTGGACGAGGAAGAATGTCTTCCGCAGCATCTAGCAAGGCTTCAATTTCTGCTTCTTTTTCGTCATCTAGTTTGAAGCCATCCCCACCAAAGAACTTGATTCCATTATCAAGGGCTGGATTGTGGCTAGCAGAAATCATGACACCTGCACTTGCTCCTTCAGTTTTAACCAAGTAAGCTACTGCTGGCGTCGCAAGAACACCGAGTTTGTAGACGTGAATCCCTACTGATAGAAGACCTGCCACCAAGGCTGATTCTAGCATTTCCCCAGAAATACGTGTATCACGTCCTACAAAAACTTTCGGTGCTTCCGTTTCATGTTGGCTAAGGACATAGCCTCCAAAACGTCCTAACTTAAAGGCCAATTCCGGCGTTAATTCTACGTTAGCTTCTCCACGGACTCCATCAGTCCCAAAATATTTACCCATTTTTATAAAATCCTTTTCCTATTTTTTAATTCGTTTTTGAACTAGTTGCTTTCGTTGACGAAGATGTCTCCGACGAACTGCTTGTAGTTGAATTTGATGTGCTTGAACTTGGTGTCACAGGTTTTGTAGTCACCTTCATTGTTGTGTCAAACGGAGTGATAACTGCCGGTAAGACAACACCATTGCGGTCGATTGCCTGCAAAGGTACTGAACCACTGTAATTACCTGTTATGCGTTCGCTAGTTGGTAAAAGTGCAATAACTTTGTCAATCTTAGCTAATGTTTCTTGGTCAGTTGTGACAGAAACTCGTTCATTTGACACAGTTACACTATCAATTTGTAACTTAGGATCAATCTGGCTTTGGTCAACTTGCGGAACAACAATCATCTCATCTCTCTTAACCTTCTTCCCAACTTTCACTGTGATCTTTTGAGGCGTTGCCACAGCGGTCAATCCACTTGGAAGATTTTCAATATTCAAGGGAACTTCAATCGTTCCAACACTGGCATCCGTCAAATCAGCAGTGACTTTAAACTTACGAGTACTTTCCTGCATTTCGCTGGCCAAAGTCACACGATTGGCACCTGTCAGCACAACTGAAACTTCTGAAGCAAAACCACTAATAAAGTATTGACTATTATCATAGTGAATATCGATAGGAACATTTGCTATCGTATTGGTGTAGGTCTCCGATTTGACCTGCCTTGTGGTATTACTATTTTGAAAGTTGGTCGACGTTGCATAAATGAATAAAACACAAGCAAAAAAGAGAGATGAAATGATATATAGACTATTTTTTCTCATATTTCCAACCTCCTAGCAAACGGTCCTTGAAACTGGCTTTTTCCTCAACAGCTGGCAAAAGAATTGTTCGTAGCTCTGCTTCAAATTCTTCAATCGTCAAATCATGCTTGAAGACCCCGTTGTATGTAATAGAAATACCACCTGTTTCCTCTGAGACAATGAAGGTCAAGGCATCAGACACTTCTGATAAACCGATAGCCGCTCGGTGTCTGGTCCCAAATTCCTTGGAAATCCCTGTGCTTTCTGTCAAGGGCAGATAGGCAGAGGTGACTGCAATCCGATTTTCTCTAATAATCACAGCACCATCATGTAGAGGAGTGTTGGGAATAAAAATATTGATGAGGAGTTCTGCCGAAATTTTGGCATCCAAGGGAATTCCTGTCGCAATATATTCTTGCAAGGTTCGAACCCGTTGAATGGCAACCAGAGCACCTATCTTACGAGGACTCATGTATTCAACTGACTTGACAAAGGCACGAATCATTTGCTCTTCTGCACTTATTTGAGTAGTAGAAAAGAAATCTGTCGCCCTTCCCAAACGTTCCAAACCAGTTCGAATTTCTGGAGAGAAGATAACAACCACAGCAATGACTCCATAAGTGATAATCTGATTAATCAACCAAGAAATCGTGGTTAAACCAAGGATATTGGCCACAACCTGGGCTAATACAAAAATCAAGACCCCCCGCACCAGAATCATAATCTTGGTACCAGCTATCGCTTTTGTAAAACGATACAAAACATAGGTCACAATCAAAATATCAAACAGATTGATGGCAATACTCCAAGGACTAGAAAACAAGCTAGTCCAATATTGCAGGTTGGATAATTGTTGAAAGTTCATATGCTGTCTCCTCTCTGTACAAACACGTTCCTTTATATTATACCATTTTTCTGGCATTTTTTTCCCTATCCTACTTCATTTTAAATTAAAGAAAAAATATGATAAAATAAACTGATACTCAATGAAAATTAAAGAGCAAACTAGGAAGCTAGCCGCAGGCTGTACTTGAGTACGGTAAGGCGACACTGACGTGGTTTGAAGAGATTTTCGAAGAGTATGACTAGAAAAAACAAAGGAGAAACCATGTCTCAACTCTATGATATTACCATTGTAGGTGGTGGTCCAGTCGGTCTTTTTGCAGCCTTCTATGCCCACCTACGCCAAGCCAAGGTTCAAATCATCGACTCTCTTCCCCAACTAGGTGGACAACCTGCTATTCTCTACCCTGAAAAGGAAATTTTAGACGTTCCAGGTTTCCCAAACCTGACTGGAGAAGAATTGACCAACCGCTTAATTGAACAGCTAAACGGCTTTGATACCCCAATTCATCTCAATGAAACAGTTCTTGAGATTGAAAAACAAGAAGAGGGATTTAAGATTACAACCTCTAAAGAAAGTCACCTGTCTAAAACAGTTATCATTGCTATGGGTGGGGGTGCCTTCAAACCACGTCCGCTGGAACTTGAAGGGGTCGAGGACTATGAAAATATCCACTACCATGTTTCTAACATTCAGCAATACGCTGGTAAGAAAGTGACGATTCTTGGTGGAGGGGACTCAGCTGTGGATTGGGCTTTGGCTTTTGAAAAAATTGCGCCAACTACCCTTGTTCACCGCAGAGATAATTTCCGTGCCTTGGAACACAGTGTCCAAGCCTTGCAAGAATCATCTGTGACCATCAAGACACCATTCGTCCCTAGCCAACTCCTTGGAGATGGAAAAAGGCTCGATAAACTTGAAATCACAAAAGTCAAATCTGATGAAACAGAAACGATCGACTTAGATCACCTCTTTGTCAACTATGGTTTCAAATCTTCTGTTGGTAACCTTAAAAACTGGGGTCTGGACCTCAACCGTCACAAGATTATTGTCAACAGCAAACAGGAATCTAGCCAAACAGGTATCTATGCTATCGGTGACTGTTGCTACTATGACGGAAAAATTGATCTGATTGCGACAGGTCTAGGGGAAGCACCTACTGCTGTAAACAATGCTATTAATTACATTGACCCTGAGCAAAAGGTGCAACCAAAACACTCAACCAGTTTATAAAAAAGAACCACGAGTCAAATGCGATTCGTGGTTTTATAGTTCATATACAATCTGGTTAGCTCATACCTTTCCCCTTCTTTTTCAAAAAGCAAAAATGTCCTATCAAATTGATAGAGCATGTGATATAATAACGATGGCACTAACGATACGCCTTGGAAAAGGAGGTATTACAGATGCTAGAACTTCTCAAAATAGTACTTATCGCAGTCATCGAGAGTATCATCTCATGGCTGGTGACTCGTTGGTTAGACGATCACTTCGACAAGTAACCTTCCTGGTTAGTGCTATCTAACCCAGAAAAAAATCCCCTCGGTATTGCAGTACCGAGGGGATTGCTGTTAGCACTAAAATGCTAGAACTTCTCAATTCCCCTTTATTATCTCACATACTCTATTTAATTGTCAAGAAAGAGGTGTTTTATATCTTTATAACTCATCGGCTATCTTATTGATTTTTCTCAGTCTGTGGTTGACACCACTTTTGGTCAGAGGGGTGCTGAGGCTATCTGCCAACTGTTGGATAGAGTAGTCTGGGTGCTGAATCCGCAGCTGCGCCACTTCCTGCAAATCCACTGGCAGATTTTCTAAGCCTATGATATCTTTGATTTTACTGATATTGTTGATGGTCTTCATGCTGGCAGAAACTGTCCGAGCGATATTAGCTGTCTCGGCATTGTTGGCCCGATTGAGATCATTACGGGTTTCTCGTAAAATCTTAACCCGCTCAAAATCATCACGCGCCTGCATGGCTCCGATGACTATCAAAAAGTCCATAATATCTTCAGCACGCTGGAGATAGGTCACAGCTCCCTTCCTGCGCTCAAGCACCTTGGCATCCAGCAAAAATTGCTGGAGAAGAGAGGCAATCCCTTGCGCGTGGTCCAGATAAACAGAACTGATTTCCAACTGGTACTTACCTGATTCAGGGTCACGAATGCTGCCATTTGCCAAGAAAGCACCACAGAGATAAGCACGGCCTGCTTCCTCATCCGATAAGATCGCCTCATCAATACCTGTTTCCAGACCAAAGAAGGAGTCTGCCAAATGTAAGTCACTCAATAAATCCTGCACCTTTTCATCTGTAAAGACAGTATAGACCCGATTCTTACGAAGATTGCTCCGTTGGTGGTGGCGAATTTCTGATTTGATTTCGTAGAAATGGAGAAAGGACTCATAGAGGTGACGGGCCAGTTTGGCATTTTCTGTCACGACAGACAAGGTCAAGCCTGAAGTTGAGAGACCGATGCTACCAGACATCTTGATAATGGCAGATAATTCATGCCGGCTCAGATGGTGTTGACCTAGGATTTCTTCTTTTACTGCTACTGTGAAACTCATTTTCTCACCTGTATAATCCGCATCAACTCATCCACAATCAAATCCCCATCGTGGAAGGCACCTCCATTTTCCAGACGAAGAAAGTTGGATGAAATCACACGCGGAACTCGCTTACAAAGACCAGCAAAGTCATGTTCCACCTGGACCAAGTATTCATCAAAACGATTGGAATTCATGTATTCCTGCGGTACTTTTTCGATATTTACCAACACAGTATCGATAAAAGGTCGGCCAAGGTGACGATGCAAGACTTCCACGTGGTCGCTATCTGTAAAGTGTTCCGTCTCCCCACGTTGTGTCATGATATTGCAGACATAGGCGATTTCTGCCTTGGTTTCCAAAAGCGCCTGCCCAATTTCCTTAATGACAATATTGGGCAAAATAGAGGTAAAGAGAGAACCTGGCCCTAGGACAATCATGTCACTTTCAAGAATGGTCTGCACTACTCGACGGCTAGCCAGAGGTGTATCATCGTTGAGGGTATTGGTCACATAGACATGGTCAATCATGCCCGGATGATCTGCAATATGACTCTCTCCAGCTACTTCTGTCCCATCCTGAAAAACTGCATGCAAGGTCAAAGGATGATCACTGGAAGGATAAATCTTCCCAGTTGTATGGAAAAATTTGCTCAGCAACTGCATGGCATTATAGGTCGAACCCTGCATTTCTGACAGACCTGCAATAATAAGATTTCCCAATGGATGGCCAGCAAAGGCTCCGGCATCCTCAGAAAAGCGGTACTGAAATACCTTCTCATAAAATTTAGGCATATCCGACATGGCCACAAGGACATTGCGAAGATCACCTGGTGGCGTCAATTGTTGCATATTTTTTCGGAGTTCACCTGATGAACCACCATCATCTGCCACCGTTACAATAGCAGCGATTTCCACATCTTTTTCCCGCAGACTTTTTAGAATGACGGGGATTCCAGTCCCTCCACCAATCACCGTTATCTTTGGTTTTCTCATGAACGGTTTACCGTTTCCTTTCTTCGGTCTTTGTCGCGATGCCCTTCATTGACAGGCCAATTCTTGGATAAGTCCTGCGCCAAGCGTTTAGCAAAGGCCACACTACGGTGTTGCCCACCCGTACAACCCATGGCAATGGTCAAAACGGACTTACCTTCCTTTTGGTAACTTGGCAAAATCGGCTCAATCAAGGCCAACAAATGTTGATAAAAGTCTTCTGACTCAGGATGGTTCATGACATAGTGATACACTGGTTCATCCACACCCGTTTGGTTTCTCAGTTCTGGAAGGTAATAGGGATTTGGCAAGAAACGGACATCAAAGACCAAGTCCGCATCAATTGGGATTCCATATTTAAAGCCGAAAGACATGACTTCGATACGGAAAGACTGGGCTTGTTCTTGATCTGAAAACTGCTCTGCAATGGTTTTACGCAACTCACGCGGAGTAAGTTCAGTCGTATCCACCACATTTTGGCTCATATTTTTCAAAGGCGCTAAGAGTTCACGTTCCAGCTTGATTCCATCCAAAATCCGTCCATCTGCTGCTAATGGGTGACTCCGTCTGGTTTCCTTGTAACGCGCGACCAATTCCTTATCAGCTGCATCCAAAAAGAGGATTTTGAAATCCAAAACATCTTGATTTTCCAACTCATCCAAAACAGCTTGAATCTCTGAAAAAAAAGAACGGCTACGCATATCTACTACCAGGGCCAACTTATGGTCATCATCCCTTGTTTCAACCAACTGCAAAAACTTAGGCAAGAGGGCTGGTGGCATATTATCAATGGTAAAATATCCTAGATCCTCGAAGGACTGAATGGCCACAGTTTTCCCTGCCCCACTCATCCCTGTCACAATCACCAAGTGAAGTTGTTTCTTTGTCATCTTTTTCTCCTTATATCAAAAGAAGTTTGGCAGAACCAAACTTCAACTAGCTTATCCAATCTCTGCGATGACTTCGATTTCGACTTTTACATCACGAGGAAGACGAGCTACCTCCACAGCTGAACGAGCTGGAAATTCCTCTTTAAAGGCCGTTTGGTAAACCTCATTAAAAGGAACAAAGTCGTTCATATCGCTCAAGAAGCAAGTTGTTTTGACAACATGGTCAAAATCTGTTCCTGCTTCTGCCAAAATAGCACCAATGTTTTTCAAGACTTGTTCTGTCTGTTCTTGAATAGTCTCTCCAACGATTTCCCCAGTTTCAGGAGAGAGGGGAACTTGACCACTAGCAAACAAAAGGTTACCAACGATTTTCCCTTGAACATAAGGCCCGATAGCTTTTGGAGCTTTATCTGTATGAATTGTTTTTGCCATTTTCTTTTCCTCACAATTTTTCTAAGATTGCATCCCAAGCCTCATCCATCCCTGCCTTGCTGACAGATGAAAAGAGGATGAAGTCATCACTTGGGTCAAAATTTAATTTCTTTTTGATTGCTGATTCATGCTTATTCCACTTACCACGAGGAATCTTGTCCGCCTTGGTCGCAACGATGATAACCGGAATCTCATAATACTTGAGAAATTCGTACATCTGGACATCATCTGCTGACGGGTCATGACGAAGGTCAACTAGACTGACAACCGCACGGAGATTTTCCCGAGTCGTTAGATACTCCTCAATCATGCGCCCCCACTTTTCACGTTCCTTTTTGGAAACACGGGCATAACCGTAACCAGGAACATCCACAAAGCGCATCTTGTCGTCAATGTTAAAGAAGTTGAGAAGCTGGGTTTTCCCAGGTTTCCCTGACGTACGAGCCAGATTCTTACGGTTCAGCATGGTATTGATAAAGCTGGATTTACCAACATTTGAACGCCCTGCAAGAGCGATCTCTGGCAGTTCATCCTGCGGATAGTGGGACTTATTAGCCGCACTGAGCAAGATTTCTGCATTGTGTGTATTAAGTTCCATAGTCACCTCTAGGCTGTTTCTAGAATCGGTTTATCCGTTCCATCGACAGCTTCTTTTGTGATACGAACCAATTTCACATTTTCCTGACTCGGTACTTCAAACATGACATCTAGCATGGTTTCTTCAATAATTGAGCGAAGACCACGCGCACCAGTTTTGCGTTCGATGGCCTTATTTGCAATCTCTTGAAGGGCTTCGTCGTCAAACTCCAACTCGACATCATCATAAGAAAGCAAGGTTTGGTACTGTTTCACCAAAGCATTTCTTGGCTCTTTCAAGATACGAACCAAGTCATCCACTGTCAATTGCTCAAGAGCAGCAAAGACAGGCAAGCGTCCAATCAACTCAGGGATAATACCAAATTTTTGAATATCTTCTGCGATAATTTCTTGCATGTAGGAGCTATTTTCATCAATCGCTTTATTGTTTTGACCAAATCCGATGACTTTTTCACCCAGACGTTGTTTGACAATTTCTTCAATACCATCAAAGGCACCACCCACGATGAAGAGGATATTTTTTGTATCCACTTGAATCATCTCTTGTTGCGGATGTTTGCGTCCACCTTGAGGCGGTACGCTGGCAACAGTTCCCTCGATAATCTTGAGAAGAGCTTGTTGCACCCCTTCACCAGAAACATCACGTGTGATAGAAACGTTCTCACTCTTCTTGGCAATCTTGTCAATTTCATCCACGTAGATAATGCCACGCTCTGCACGTTCGATGTTAAAATCAGCAGCCTGCAAGAGTTTGAGAAGGATATTTTCCACGTCCTCACCCACATAACCAGCCTCAGTAAGAGCTGTCGCATCCGCAATCGCAAAAGGTACATTCAAGCTCTTAGCCAAGGTCTGGGCAAGGAAAGTTTTCCCCGAACCAGTTGGGCCAATCATCAATATATTTGACTTCTGCAAATCCACATCTTCCGACTCTTCACGCGTATCGTGGAAATTGATGCGTTTGTAGTGGTTGTATACTGCTACTGCTAAAGCCCGTTTGGCACGATCTTGACCGATTACATAGTGGTTCAAGATATGGAGGAGTTCAATTGGTTTTGGAACTTCTGACAAGTCTGCCAAGACTTCCTCAGCCAACTCCTCCCGAATGATTTCCTGGGCTAACTCCACACATTCATTACAAATAAAGGCGTTGTTCCCAGCGATTATTTTTTGTACTTCTTCTTGGCTTTTGCCACAAAATGAGCAATAAACCATCATATCATTATTCCTAGTTGTAGGCATGATTTCCTTCCGTTCTATTCTATACTGTCATTCTATCTAAAATAAGGTCATGTAAAAAGCATGGATACTATTGACCAAATTGGTAAAGGCATTTAACCAGAGCAGGACAGAAAGTCCATAACGCTTTTTACGAAAAGCCTGTGCTCCAGCAAGCAAGCAGACCAAACACAGCATGGCTGTGAAAAAACCAAATATACTACGTTCCATTAGACTTCCTTTCTCTTGCGGTATTGGATGGTAAAATCATAAGGATTTTTCTCATCCTTGGTATAGGATTTGCTTGAAACTGTCTCAAAAAGAGATAAGTCAAACTCCTCAGGGAAATAGGTATCTCCCTCCACCCGAGCATGGATTTGAGTGACAATTACTTCATCCAAATAGGGTTCAAAAGCCTGAAAAATCTGCTTCCCACCGATAATATAGAGATTCTTGTCTTGGCCCTGATACCAGTCGAGAACAGACTGGACATCCTGAAAAGTAATAACCCCATCTATCTTTTCTTCCGGGTTACGTGTCAAAATCAAGGTCTCCCGTTTTGGAAGCAAGCGACGCCCCATCCCATCAAAGGTCACGCGCCCCATCAAGATAGCATGATTCAGAGTTGTTTCTTTGAAGTGTTGCAGTTCTGCTGGCAAATGCCAAGGCAGACGATTGTTCTTACCAATCACACCCTCTTCATCCTGGGCCCAAATAGCTACGATTTTCTTAGTCATGCTTCCATCCTTTTCACTGATAGTACTATTTTATCAAAAAACTCAAAAAAAGACTGGTTTGGAATAGCTTACAGAATATAAAAAATCCGTAAGAGGAATCCTACAGATTTTTATATGATTATTCTATTTCTTACAAACCAGGTGCTTGTCCAAGCTCTGCGGCAAGCATCCAGATTGTTTTATCAGTTTCAGTTTTAGCGTCTGAGAAGATACCGTTTGTCACATCGTCACCTTCTTCATCAGTGACATCCAAACCTTTTTGGAAAAGTTCTGACAAGTAACGGTAGATAGCAAGAACACGTTCCAAGCTTTCTTCAACATTACGGTATTCACCAGCTTCTTCTTCGATTTCACTGTTTTGAAGGAATTCTGTCAAAGTAGAGAATGGGCTACCACCAAGTGTAATCAAACGTTCGCTGATTTCATCCAATTGACCGTCAAGAGCATCCATGTACTCATCCATTTTTGGATGCCATACAAGGAAACCACGACCACGCATATACCAGTGTACTTGGTGCAAAGCCACATGAGCTACGTACAAATCAGCAACAGCTTGGTTCAAGACTTCCTTTGTTTTTGCCAATGCTACTGGCGCTGCTTTTGTTAATGATGTTACATCTTTTACTGCTTCTTTTTTCAATTCTACCATTTTATTTTACCTCATTCATTATTATTTGTAATCACTTCTTAATGATTACTACCTTAGTATACTACTAAGAATAACCAATAGCAAGCCAAATGACTCACATGAGAAAAGTTGCAATAGACTGATAATTTAAGAATTTGAATAAAAAGAGTATACACTCTTTGTACACTCTTTTTGCTTTATAATTTAATACCAAACACTGACGTCAACACGACCACGAATTCCTTTTAAGTATTCAGATGAAGTATATTGCCATCCTTTTTCACCTGAGTAGTGAGGATTATTCCAATCAAGCGCATCCGTATAGGCTGCTACCCAGTTAACGTGTTGCAAAATATCAGGATAATTCAAACGAGTTTGCAAAAGCTGACGGTAGCTATAAACTTTCACATTTTGATAACCAGCCTGTTTCATTGTTGCCATATACTTGTTGATAATCTTGACCCAGGTTCCAGTATCACTTGGAGCTCTCTTGGTCTTATTGCCATATTCCCAGTTCTCAACATCATAATAGATAGGGTAAGACAAGTTCATCTTGTATTTTTTCAAGAGTTCAATGGTCTGATTAGCATCATTCTCAGCATCGGTCTCATTTTCAGCATAAGTATAAAGGTAAACACCATAAGGAATTCTCAGACGGTTTAGCTCCTTAATGTTATGCGCTAATTCCTTGTCTTCAGTTCCACTATAACCCAAACGAACAATCACTCCATCTACTCCATTATCGTCGATGACTTTTTTCCAGTCACTGATGTGACCATTGTGCTCACTGACATCGATGACCTTTTTAACTTGATCAGTCCCAACTTGTTCTTTACGATTGTTAAAGAAATAACGTCTGCCATTTCGGTGAACCCAGCCGACATTCAAGCCTTTCTTTTCTTTTAACTCACCTGAGTCAGAAAAAATATAGCGAGCATCATTCATGACTAATTCACCAGTCGCCATAGCACCACTTCCTGTCAAATAGTAGTTACCCTGCCACTCATCTTTAGCCATGTAACCACCCTTCTTGAAATAGTACCACTTGCCGTCTACATTTTGCCACTCTTGATTTGCATAAGAACCATCAGACTTGAGATAGAAGTAAGACGAATAGGCTGGATCATAAACCCATTCACTCTTGGCCATGTAACCATCCGATTTGAGGTAGTATTTCCCATACCATTCTTGGTTTGCATAAGAACCGTCCGCTTTGAGGTAGAACCAGCTCTTATAATTACTATCATAAACCCATTCACTCTTGGCCATGTAGCCACCTGCTTTGAGGTAATAGTTTCCTTGCCATTCTTGTCTGGCATAAGAACCGTCCGCTTTGAGGTAGAACCAGCTCTTATAATTACTATCATAAACCCATTCACTCTTGGCTATGTAGCCACCCGATTTGAGGTAGTATTTTCCATACCATTCTTGGTTTGCATAAGAACCGTCCGCTTTGAGGTAGAACCAGCTCTTATAATTACTATCATAAACCCATTCACTCTTGGCCATATAACCATCCGATTTGAGGTAGTATTTCCCATACCATTCTTGGTTTGCATAAGAACCGTCCGCTTTGAGGTAGAACCAGCTCTTATAATTACTATCATAAACCCATTCACTCTTGGCCATGTAGCCACCTGCTTTGAGGTAATAGTTTCCCTGCCATTCTTGTCTGGCATAACGACCATCTGCTTTTATATAGAACCAGCTATTGTAGCTAGTATCGAAAATCCACTCACTCTTAGCTTTTGAGCCATCTGCCTTCACATAGAAGTTACCTTCCCAGTGTGCTGATGTTGAAGTTGGTTTACTTTCCGCTTTCTGACTACTAGCACGAGTCTCTTTTACTTCTTCCTTTTTCTCTGTCTGCTTACTAGAAGAAGTCTCAACCTTTTTCTCTTTTTGGCTTGTCGTCGTTTCTGATTTCTTTTTCTCTGCCTTACTAGAAGAAGTCTGGATGCTACTTCCTTCCGAAGATGCTTTCACTTCAGTTTCATTTGCAGCAACCTGGCTAGTTGCCAATCCTAGTAAGCAGATACTTGCTAATCCAATTTTTCCAATCTTTGTATTCAATCTTTCCTCTCCTATAAAAAATGGAACAGACATCTCAATGCTGTTCCACCTAGCTTTTGCTACTGATTATTTTACAAAGTCAAGCAAAGCCAAGAAGCTTTCTGCTTCAAGTGACGCACCACCTACAAGGGCACCGTCAACGTCTGGGCAAGCCATGTATGAAGCAACGTTCTCAGGTTTAACAGAACCACCGTATTGAACACGAACTTTATCCGCAACTTCTTGACCGAAGTCAGCAGCTACAACGTCACGAACAACTTTACACATTTTTTGTGCGTCGTCTTGTGAAGCTGATTTACCAGTACCGATAGCCCAGATTGGCTCATAAGCGATAACTGATGCAGCAACTTGTTCAGCAGTCAATCCAGCCAAAGCAGCAGATACTTGAGCACCTACGAATTCAGCAGCTTTACCAGCTTCGTAAGTTTCAAGTGACTCACCACAACAGATGATTGGAAGCATACCGTTTGCAAAGATTGCTTTTGCTTTTTTGTTGATATCTTCGTCAGTTTCATGGAAGTAGTCACGGCGTTCTGAGTGACCGATAACAACGTAGTCAGTACCGATTTCTTTCAAAACTTGTGGGCTAGTTTCACCAGTGAAAGCACCTGCATTTTCAAAGTAGCAGTTTTGAGCAGCAACTTTAAGGTTTGAACCTTTAGCAGCAGCAAGAACAGCTGTCAAATCAAGAGCTGGAGCAGCGATACCTGCTTCAACAAGATCTGATGAAGGAAGTTTTGATGCAACTGCTTCGACGAATGCTTTAGCTTCTTCTGGATTTTTGTTCATTTTCCAGTTACCAGCGATAAATGGTTTACGTGACATTTCACATACCTCTTTTTTCAATTTATTTTCTACTTATTTTATCACAATTATACACAGCTTGCAAATCTTACTCGGATTTCAAGCCTGCTTACATGGATTAATCCTTCCAAAGATCCATAGCATTTCTAAAATCTGCAGATACCTGTGTCAACTGAGGATTGCTTGCTTCTCTTTCTGCCCGCTTCGCATCAATTTGAGCCACACTTTTGATACCTTCATGGCGCCAATTTCTCAAAATCGCCTGAATGTACTTCCAGTTTGCTTTACCATTCAAAACAGCTTCACGAAGAGCTTCCTTAATCAAGTCAGCACTGGTTTCATCTTCTTTTAGAGTCTTGGTCAAATCCTCAATCTCAAAAGGCGTCAACAAGCGACCCAACTCCTGCTGGAAGGTTTCTACCAAATCCTTGAGCTGGTTTTGAGGGGTCAACTGGTCTGAACTCGAAGAGCTAGCTCCAAGCAAGTCATCCAAACGTTCCAAGGCTAGACTAGCATCAAAGAGCAATTCAATTTCGCCATTCAGTTCGATAGTACGATACTGAAGCAGTCCCCTCTCTGTCAAGTTGGAAATGGACTGGTTGACATCCGAAATTTCCTTGCCAATCCTTTCAGCAATCTGGCTTGGGGATATTTCTTCCAAACCTGTCGTATTTTGCAAATAGAAAAATTGCCAGACCAGAAAATCATCGCTTGAAGGAAAGAGTTCCTTAAAATGCAAGAGCAGGGCACTCGGTAAAACCAAGTTCCCTGATTTAAAAGCGTCTAAATATGTCATAATTCCTCTTATAAATACCCATATGCAGATGCATCATCTTCTATCTTTCTCCAGTCAAAAGGCGTCTCCTGATAGACAGCATAATTCACCCAATTACTGAAAAAGAGGGCTGCTGATGAAGACCAACAAAGACAAGGTGTCTGGTTGACATCATCATCCTTAAAGTAATTTTCTGGAATATGAGGATCCAAACCTGCATCACGATCTCGGAAATATTCATTTGCCAAGGTATCACGATCATACTCCAAATGCCCAAAACTATAAATTTCTCGTAAATCACGACTGGCCAAAATCGAAACCCCAACCTGAGGGCCTTCCGATAAAATCTCGAGATTGGTCTTGTTTAAGATTTCTTCCTTAGAAATCTCTGTGTGCCGTGAATGAGGGGATACATAGCTATCGTCAAAACCTCTAAAGAGAAGGTGTCCTTCTTTTAAAGTATCCTGAGGATAAATACCTGATAACTTATTGTCCATCTGGTATTTTTCAACCCCATAACGAAGATAAAGACCCGCCTGAGCCCCCCAACAGATATGAAGAGTCGAATAGACATGGGTCTTGGACCACTCGATTACCTGACTGAATTCCTCCCAATAGTCCACTTCTTCAAATGGTAAATGCTCAACTGGAGCACCCGTGATAATCATCCCATCAAAATACTCATCCTTAACTTCAGGAAAAGTTTTATAAAAGGTCTCCATATGTTCTGAACGAGTTGTTTTAGAACGATGGCTTTCCATATAGAGAAAATCAATATCCAGTTGTAAGGGTGTATTGGCCAAATGGCGTAATAACTGAGTCTCTGTGACCATTTTTTGTGGCATAAGATTTAAAATCAAAATCTTCAAGGGACGGATATCTTGGTGGGCAGCACGTTGATCATCCATAACAAAGATGTTCTCTGTCCGTAAAATCTCAACAGCTGGTAATTTTTTATCAATTCGAATCGGCATAACCCTCTCCTAACTGTAATCTTTCAGGAATCATTGCATATGTTTGAAGGCAAAACTCAAACACTTAGTCCTTTTATTATACTGCAAGAAGATATAGTTTTCAATTATAGTTTTTCTCTAACTAGCTATAGTCTATTTTTATATCCTAATGTAGAGAAAACAGCCCTAAGGACTGTTTTTCATTAATAATGCATGAGAACTTTGTAATCGTAGTCACCGATTTTTTCACGGCCGTTCAATTCATCCAATTCAACAAGGAAGGCACAACCTGCCACAACACCGCCAAGTTTTTCAATCATCTCGATGGTCGCCTTAACAGTTCCACCTGTTGCCAAGAGGTCGTCTACGATAAGAACACGTTGACCTGGCTTAATGGCATCCGCGTGCATAGTCAATGTATCAACACCGTACTCTTTTTCATAGTCAGCAGAAATAACTTCACGTGGTAATTTACCCGGCTTACGAACAGGGGCAAAACCAATTCCCAACTCAAAAGCAACTGGACAACCCACGATAAATCCACGAGCTTCAGGACCTACAATCATGTCGATTTTCTTGTCAGTAGCGTACTGAACGATTTCACGAACAGCGTAGCTATAAGCATTTCCATCAGCCATCAAAGGACTGATATCACGGAAGGTGATGCCTTCCTTAGGATAATTTTCAATTGTTGCAATATAATCTTTTAAATTCATCTTTTTCTTTCTTTCAAAGTTTTTACTCTCTATTATACCATATTTTCTAGTAAAGAAGGAAGAGAAAACAGTATTTCATTTGCTACTCACTCTATGAGCTAAATTAAGATAACTATTTTTATCTAAACTATAACTCACACATAAAAACGAGCACTTTCGTACTCGTCCTCTTTTATAAACTACTGATTAAAGTGAGTTTACGTCAACTTTGATACCAACACCTTGAGTAGTTGTGATAGTCAAGTTTGTTACGTAAGTTCCTTTAGCTGTAGCTGGTTTTGCTTTTTGGATTGTTTCGTTGAAAGCTTTGAAGTTTTCAACCAATTTTTCAGCTTCAAATGATACTTTACCGATGATTGCTTGAACGTTACCTGCACGGTCAGCACGGTAAGTGATTTTACCACCTTTAGACTCTTCAACTGCTTTAGCAACATCCATTGTTACAGTACCAGTTTTAGGGTTTGGCATCAAGTTACGTGGTCCAAGGACACGTCCAAGGCGTCCAACAAGAGCCATCATGTCAGGTGTAGCGATAACTACGTCGAAGTCCAACCAACCGTCGTTGATTTTAGCAACAAGGTCATCTTCACCAACAAAGTCTGCACCAGCAGCTTTTGCTTCTTCAGCTTTTGCACCACGTGCAAAAACAAGAACGCGTGAAGTTTTACCAGTACCGTTTGGCAATACCATTGCTCCACGGATTTGTTGGTCAGCTTTTTTAACGTCGATGTTCAAGTTGTAAGCAACTTCTACAGTTGCGTCAAATTTTGCAAAGTTAGTTTCTTTTGCAAGTGCTACAGCTTCTTCTACGCTGTATGCTTTTGTGCTGTCGATTTTCTCAAGAGCAGCACGAAGTTGTTTGCTTTTTTTAGCCATTTTCTATTCTCCTTGTAAGTGGTTCAATCGATTTTCATCTCCCACGTCACTCCTCGAAATGATGAAGTCTTGCGGGTTATCAGTCTATTATTTTTCTTTTCCTACTTCGTTAAGCTCCCTTGCTGTACCCAAGTACAAGCTTCAGTCACTTGCCTAGTATGAAAAGCAACTAATAGACTGCTGTGAGATTTTCTACTGTGTTATTGATTAGTCAACAACAGTGAATCCCATAGAACGAGCAGTACCTTCGATCATACGCATTGCAGACTCTACGTTTGCTGCGTTCAAATCTGGCATCTTAGTTTCTGCAATTTCTTGTACTTGTGCACGAGTAACTGTAGCAACTTTAGTTTTGTTAGGTGTACCTGATCCCTTTTCAACACCTGCAGCTTTTTTCAAAAGAACAGCAGCTGGTGGTGTTTTAGTGATGAAAGTAAATGATTTATCTTCGTAAACTGAGATAACAACTGGAATGATCATACCAGCTTGGTCAGCTGTACGAGCGTTGAACTCTTTTGTGAATCCCATGATGTTGATACCAGCTTGACCAAGAGCAGGTCCAACCGGTGGAGCTGGTGTAGCTTTACCAGCAGGGATTTGCAATTTTACAAGTTTTTCGACTTTTTTAGCCATTTTTAAATCCTCCTTTGTGGTTTTGGCGGTAATTAAAGATTTTTACCTCCCACAAGTATGCTTTTCACATACCCATCTATTATACACTATTTATCTGAAATTGCAAGAGAAAAGTTTATTTTTTAATCGACGTAATCTCCGCCTTCAAAGCCGTAATACTCTTCCAAACTGAGACCACTTGCAGCTATTTCTTTTGCTTCTTTTCCGACATAACGAAGGTGCCATTCTTCAGCCATATAGCCTGTTTCCTTTTCCTTGCCTTTGAGATAACGAACAACAAAACCATAATCAGCCGCATGGTCCAAGAGCCATTGGGCCGCTTTTTCTTCTGTCACCAAATCACCATTTGTCCCAATCACATCAAAAGCCAAGCCTGTCTGGTGCTCGCTATAGCCAGGACGGGCAGAATAACGGTCGGCAGCTTCTTTCCCATCTTGATTGACATAATCTTGATAGAGCTTGGTCTGAGTTTCATAACTTCTAAAGCCACTGTAATGGTCGCTAATGGGGAAACCTGCCTCTTGCATAGCTTTGATGAGTTTGACCAACTCTGCCTTGGCTGTTGGATTTTCCCCTGGATTATAGTCTTTAGACAATGGATAGTGTTTGTTGGCTACGATGATTTCATCGTATTTCCCTTGGATGCTGTAGTAGTCTCCTTTGTTAGCCACTTCTGCTTTATTCTGGGCAGCTCCTTGAGATTTACTGCCGGCTGTTCCATCAGCTTTGGCTGTTTGTTCTGTCTTAGCTGCGCCATCTTCATTTTTTGCTTTTTCTTGTGAACAAGCTGCTAGACTCAAGGCTAGCAAGGCTGTCAAGATAAGGTATCTTTTCTTCATTTCTACTCCTTTATTCTAATAGTTTATCTACTTCTGATGATAAACGTTCGACTAATCTTTTAATCTCATCCGGTTTTGCTTGGCAGGTTTCTGCTGTCATTTCTTCAAAAGGAACCCACCAAACTGGCCCACGTCCCTTGAGACCGTGACCATTCATATCACCTGTCCGTCTAGGAAAAAGATGCCAATGAAGATGGGCATCGCCATTTCCTAGCAGTTCGATATTCATTTTCTCAGCAGCAAAAGCCTTGGCAACTGCCTCTTGGACCACACTCATTTCTTCTAGAAAACGGAGTTTCGTTTCCTTTTCTAAATGGTGCAATTCGGTGACGTGTTCCTTGGCTAGAAAGAGACTATAGCCTGCAAAATACTGGTGGTCTCCAATCACAAGATAGCCTGTTTCCAACTCTTTGACAAAGTAAGGATTTTCTTCCTTCTTGATGAGGTCAATTCTCTGGCAAATCAGGCACATATTAGTCTACCAACCCACTCTTAAGATAAGCATCAACCATACGCTCTGTTGCGACCACCGAGTCAATATGAGTACGCTCATAAGAATGACTAGACTCGATACCCGCACCAAGAAGAGCGTGTTTAACTTCTGCACCTGCAGACATAGCCGCTGAAGCGTCCGAACCATAAAATGGATAGATATCCAGCTTGAATGGAATATCTTGGTTTTTAGCCAAGGTCACCAAATGTTGACGGAAGTCATAGTGATAAGGACCTGAAGCATCCTTGACACAGATAGACACTGTATATTCGTCTGTCTGCTGGTCATCTCCCATGGCTCCCATGTCCACAGCCAGATATTCGACTACTTGAGCAGGAATATTAGAGTTAGCACCGTGGCCTACTTCTTCAAAAACTGAAAAAGCAAAATGGGTTGTTATGGGCAATTCAATCTTCTCTTCCTTATAAATACGAAGCAGGTTAAGCAAAATCGCTGCGCTGACCTTGTCATCCAAATGACGAGACTTGATAAAACCTGTCTCTGTCACGACAGTTCGTGGATCAAAACTGATAAAATCACCGACCTCAATCCCCAAGGCACGAGTTTCTTTTTCATTGGTTACTTTGGCGTCCAAACGCACTTCCATATTGTCCTGGGTACGTTCTGCAGTTCCTGCATCCTTGTAGACATGGCAAGAAGTTTGGTGGATGAGGATGGTGCCTGATACTTTTTCACCTGTGCTAGCCACATGAACGATACAGTTTTCTCCTTCGATCATGTTCCAAGGGAAACCACCGATACGATCCAATTTGAGACGGCCGTCTGGTTTGACAGCACGGACAATAGCACCCAGCGTATCTACATGGGCAGTCACATAGCGGTGTTGTTCATCATTTTGACCTTTAATGGTCACATTGACACCGCCCTTGGCTGTACGAACTGGCTGATACCCAAAACCTTCTAGAGTCTTGACTAAATAGTCCGAAATCTCACGAGTGAAGCCTGTTGGCGATGCGATGGCTGTTAGTTCTTTGATATATTCTACTGTTTGATTCATTTCTTCACCTCTTTTGCTACCTATTATAACACATTTATCATCGGATAAAAAAGAAAATCACTCCTGTAGACTTAGCTACAAAAGTGATTTTAATGATTATTCCATTTCAAAAACATCGCTTTCTTGCTTGTTTGGTAAAACCAATGAGATCAAGATTCCGACAACAGCTGGTACTAACCATGGGAGAGATGCCTTGGCAAAAGGAAGAGCGTTGACAAGGTTTGCAAGAAACTCAACCTTAAACGAGCTTCCTAGTACGCTTGCAATGGCAATGGCTGTAACAACAGCAATTGTCAACTGCATACCTGGTTTTGAAAGAGCCACAAATTTGTTAACAATGACAATCATAACGATAGCAATCGTGATTGGGTACAAGATAACCAATACTGGAATGGAGTACTTGATAATCGCATCAAGACCCAAATTGGCAATGGCAAATCCAATCAAGGTAAAGGCTGTCGCATAAACCTTGTAGCTGATTTGTGGGAAACGCTCATTAAAGAACTCAGCTGTTGACACAATCAGACCAACTGTTGTTGTGAAGCAGGTTACGGTAACCATAGCTGCAAGGAAGAGTTGAGCTGTTGAGCCAAAGATTTCTTGAGTGGCTTGTGACAAGATGTAAACACCTGGTGTTCCACCCTTCATCGCTTCAGCAGGTACTGGGAAATGATTTCCAAGGAAACCTAAACCGATATAAAGGGCGCTGAAAGCAAGGGCAACAACGATACCAACAACCCAAATGGTTGAAATGTATTCTTTCTTACTTGAAAATCCAAGTTGTTTCAAGGTTTGAACTGCGATTACACTAAAGGCAACTGAGGCAAGGGCATCCAAGGTATTATAACCTTCTAGGAAACCTGTACCAAAGGCAGAAGCCTGATAAGCAGCTGACGCAGCTTGAGGACTTGTCCCACCATATTTGATAGCTCCTAGCACAACCAAGATAACAATCAAAATCGCAAAGACTGGTGTTAAAATACGGCCGATACGGTCTAAGATTTTTGATGGATTAAGCGAAATTAAATAGGCTGCCGCAAAATACAGAACCGTAAAGACAATCAAACCAAGACCTTTATTTGCATTCGACAAAAGGGGGCTAATCCCTACTTCGTAAGCTGTTGTAGCTGTACGTGGGATGGCAAAGAATGGGCCGATTGACAAGTAAAGAACTGAGAGGTAAAGAGTCGCAAACCAAGGCGCTATCTTTGTTGAAATCTCGTAGATATATCCTTTAGGATTGAGCGTTCCAATAATAAGGGTCAAGACTGCGATACCGACGCCTGAAAAGACAAAACCTGCGATGGCAGGAAGAAAATGTTCTCCAGATAAAGCACCTAGAGAAGGCGGAAAAATCAAGTTTCCCGCACCAAAAAATATTCCAAACAGGAGCAAACCTGTTAGAGCACCTTTTTTAGCCATGAAAATCTCCTTCATATTTATAAAATACTGACCTAGTATATCATGAATAGGAGTATGAAAAAAGCTTCACGAAGTAAATATTGAATGTTTTCAAGATTCTTAAAAATGAGAATTGTCTAAAAATAAGATCCCCTACCCAGTCCACGCCAAGTAGGAGAAAATTCTAATGTTTATACTCTTCGAAAATCTCTTCAAACCACGTCAGCTTCACCTTGCCGTACTCAAGTACAGCCTGCGGCTAGCTTCCTAGTTTGCTCTTTGATTTTCATTGAGTATTAAAGTTCTTCAAAGGACATCATGCCACCTTGTACATTGATAACCTCATAACCTTGTTCAGATAAGAATTGGCAAGCACGCGCCGATCTCATTCCAGATTTACAAATAACATAATGTAACTGGTCCTTATCCAACTGATCATAGATATCGGCTAATTGACTCAGAGGAAGATTCTGAGCACCTTCTAAATGAAGAGCTTCAAACTCATCCACTTCTCTCACGTCCACTAAAGAAAGTTGGTCGTTTTGGTAAAGCTGGTAAAATGCGTCAAAGGCTATTTCTTTCATTCTTTTTCTCCTAAAATAGTTTTAATTCTTTCTTTCAAATCCGGCACCACTTCTGACTCAAACCAAGGATTTTTAGCCATCCAGATTTGATTTCGCGGCGAGGGGTGAACTAGTGGAAAATAGGTTGGCAAGTAGTTCTGGTAATGTTTTACCCTTTCTGTCACCTTGCCACTGATTTTCTCCTTTAAATAGTAGGCTTGGGCATACTGGCCAATCAAGAGGGTCAATTGGATGTCTGGTAATTCTTGCAAGAGCTGAGGATGCCATTTTTCCGCAAACCCAGTTCTCGGTGGCAGGTCACCTGACTTACCATGCCCTGGAAAGTAGAAATCCATAGGCAAAACAGCAAAATAACCTGAATTGTAAAAGGTATCTTCATCCACACCTAGCCAATCCCGCAAGCGATCGCCACTTTTATCCTTCCAGTAAAGGCCTGCCTCTTGGGTTTTAAGTCCAGGTGCCTGACCGATGATATTGATGCGAGCAGTCTTTGGCGCTGCAAAGAGAGGCTCGATGCCACGCTTTGTATAGGTAGCATTCTGAGGATCTGCCATAATAGCCTGCTTGATTCTTTCAATTTGAGACATCTACTTTCCCTCCAAAAAGAAGTCTAAGCATACAATCTCAGACTTCTATATCATTATTTGATCAATTCGTAAATAGCTTCGGCATAGATTGCTGCTGCACGGAAGAGATCATCCAAGGCGATAAATTCATTTGCTTGGTGCATGGTGTCAATTGAGTCTGGGAACATGGCACCGTAGGCAACCCCACGCTCCAGCAAACGACCAAAGGTACCACCACCAATAACTTGCTCATGACCTTTAAGACCAGTTTGTTTTTCATAAACATTCAACAAGGTTTGCACAAGTGGATCTTCCATTGGCACATAGTGAGGGGTATGACCATGCTCAGAAAGGCTAACAGAAGCAACTGGCAAGTTTTCAAGGATTGACTTGATTTGTTCTGGACTTGTTCCTTTTGGATAGCGGATATTAAGGGCAATGGTATTATCAGCACTTGTTTCATTAAATCGGAAGACGCCTGCATTCATAGAAAGAGCACCCATCTTTTCATCCACATGGGCAATCTTGAGATTTTCACCCTCATGGTCGTTCAAAAGAATTTTACCAGCGATGTCAAGGTAGTCTTTGGCTGGACCAGCAAAGTCAAACTGGCTAAGGAAGAGGGCTAGGTAAGTCGCACCATTGACACCTGAAGCAGGCATAGCACCGTGGGCTGATTTACCAATGATGGTCACCTTGTATTGGCCAGCTTCTTCTTGGAGTTCTCCTCTAAGTTTATGTTCTGCAACAAAGGCATCTAGTTTAGCTTGCAAGTCAGCCAAATCACCTGAAACGACTGCTGTTGCTGATTCTGGTACCATGTTTTCACGCAAACCACCTGTAAAGCTGTGAAGACGGGCAGCACCTGCATTTTCTCCTGCAAAGTGAAGGTATTCTGTGATGTTTCCTTTTTCACCGTTGATGATAGGGAACTCAGCATCTGGAGAGAAACCTAAGTCTGGTTTTGCAAGTCCTACATGTTCAAAGTAGTAGTCCATGTCTGCCCAACCTGATTCTTCGTCTGTTCCGACGATGAAGCGGACTTTCTTAGAAATTGGAAGTCCCAATTCTTTGATGATTTTCAAACCATAGTAACAAGCTGTTGTAGGCCCCTTGTCATCAGAAGCTCCACGCGCATAAAGGCGACCGTCTTTGATAGTTGGTGTGTAAGGGTCTGTGTCCCAACCGCTACCAGCTGGAACCACGTCCATGTGGGCAAAGATGCCGAGAACTTCTTCTCCATCACCAAACTCAAAATGTCCTGCGTAGTTGTCAACATTTTTAGTTGGGTAGCCATCGCGGTCTGCGATTTCAAGGAATTTTTCCAAGGCTTTTACTGGACCAGGTCCAAATGGATGCTCAGCATCAACCTTGCTATCATCACGTTCTGAGTTGATTTCCAAAAGGCTAAACAAGTCAGCCAAGAGGTCTTCTTTGCGTTTTTCTACTTCTGCTGTAAAATCAATTGCTGTCATTTTTTTCTTCTTTCTATCTTTTCTCGATGATTTCATCTACTGGCAAGCGGTAGCTTGGTTCCAATTTTTCGTCTGTGTAACCCACTGTAATCAAAAGCTCTGGGCGGAAGCGGTCTTCGATTTCCAAAACCTCATTGACTTTTGATTTGTCAAATCCAAGGATCAAATTTGATCCGATTCCTTGGTCTGTAAGAGCCAGAACCAAGTTCATGGCAACCAGACCTGCATTGAGGGCTAGGTAGTCGCTGACCTGTTGTTCATTGTAACGGGCAAACTCGGCAGGCAAATTTTTCATAAAGTATTGAAGTTGTTCTTCTGAGAAATTGTTAGCACCACCAACTCGGGCAATCTTACGAGCACGTTTAGCCAAATCTGTGTCTGTAAACAAGGCAATGGTTACAGGCGCTGATGATACCTGTTCAAAGTTTGAACCGTAAGCCAATTTTGCCAGCTCAGCATTTTTCTCACGTACCACTACAAATTTCCAAGGCTGGCTGTTGTGGGCACTTGGGGCCAAGGTTGCAATTTCGATAGCCGTACGCACATCCTTTGGATCAACTGGCTTATCAGTGAAATACTTAGTCGCATGACGTTTTTTATTTAATTCAAGAAATTTCATAATCGATTTCCTTTTCTAATTCTACTGCTTCCATTCTACCATAATTTGAAAGAGCTTGCAGGGATTTTTCATGATTAAGTTTTTTTATCACAACCATAAAAAATATATACTGGTTCATCAGGAAAGTTTCTGATAAACTAGCAAGTACTTTACATTTGAATGGAGATATTATGAAAAAATTCAGCCTATTACTAGCCATCATCCCCTTTTTAGTTGCCTGTGGGAATCAATCCACACCCAAAGAGACTAATTCTCAAAAGGCAATCGTCGTTGCTACAGCTGGCGACGTGCCACCATTTGACTACGAAGATAAGGGAAATTTGACAGGCTTCGATATAGAAGTTCTAAAAGCAGTGGATGAAAAACTCAGTGACTACGAGATTCAATTCCAAAGAACTGCCTGGGAGAGTATCTTTCCAGGACTTGATTCTGGTCACTATCAGGCTGCGGCCAACAACCTGAGTTACACAGAAGATCGTGCTGAAAAATACCTCTACTCACTTCCAATTTCGAACAACCCCCTCGTCCTCGTCAGCAACAAGAAAAATCCTTTGACTTCACTTGACCAAATCGCTGGTAAAACAACGCAAGAGGATACCGGAACTTCAAACGCTCAATTCATCAATAACTGGAATCAGAAACACACTGACAATCCTGCTACTATCGATTTTTCTGGCGAAGATATCGGTAAACGAATCCTAGACCTTGCTAACGGAGAGTTTGATTTCCTAGTTTTTGACAAGGTATCCGTGCAAAAGATTATCAAGGACCGTGGCTTAGACCTTTCTGTGGTTGATTTACCTTCTGCCGATAGCCCCAACAACTATATCGTTTTCTCAAGCGACCAAAAAGAGTTTAAAGAGCAATTTGATAAAGCACTCAAAGAACTCTACCAAGACGGAACACTCGAAAAACTCAGTAATACCTATCTAGGGGGTTCTTATCTTCCAGATCAATCTCAGTTACAATAATACTCTTCGAAAATCTCTTCAAACCACGTCAGCTCTATCTGCAACCTCAAAACAGTATTTTGAGCAGCCTACGTCTAGCTTCCTAGTTTGCTCTTTGATTTTCATTGAGTATAAGATATATTAAAAACGATTGGACCAGCCAATCGCTTTTTTAGTTTGCATTGGTTATTTTAGAAAATTCTTACAAAAAATCAAAAAAATCCTTCACATCTTCTACATACCCATGCTTTTCTATTAAGCTTGCTAATAATTCCAGATTGTGTCCCTGATAGTTATCTTCACGACGTAATTCTTCATACATTTCGATAAAGGGAAGCCCCTTGGACTTGGCCAATTCTAACTCAGCCTCGTAATCATAAGCGACTTTACGAAATAGGATATTTACCAATTCCCCATCTTCAACCTCTATCACGACATACTGGGCACGGTGATTTTTTAACGCCTCCCAGTTAAAATAGGGCATGCCAATCGACCCTGGATTGATGATTTGTTGCCCTTGACTGCCATAACGAAGCAACTGCTTGTGGACATGACCATAGACTGCCACGTCAACTTCATCATCTAGGAGTTGGTCAAATTTCTCTGTATCATTCTCAACTAGCAAGTCACCACCATAGTTCTTATTTGGCAAATTATGAGAGATAGAAAAGCGCAATCCGTCAATTTCTTTCTTTTCCAGCAAAGGCAAGCTTCGTAGCCAGACAATCGTTGCAGGATCCATTTGCTCCATCAAAAACTGGGTCATGCGCATTGACTGGATTTCTTTCGGATGTTCCAAACCATATTCGCCATCCAAGGCCTCAAGGACACGATCATCCCAATTGCCTCGAACACTGGTTGTGATAGGAAGGTCCTTTAGCAGGGCGACTAAGTCATTTGCGCCTGGACCAGGAAGAAAAATATCTCCCAGAAGCCAGTATTCACTGACTCCTTGATTTTTAGCATCTGCAATCACTGCTTCTAGGGCCGTCGCATTGCCATGAATATCTGATAAAATTGCGATTTTATGTTTCATTGTGGTTTCCTTCCGTTTGGTAATCTACTCTTTCTTCCGCCACTTGAGCCAATTCCACTTCTTCCTGCGGGTTCAACTTCCTCTGCACAGCCTCTGCAACCGCTCTAGGTACTCCAACTTCGACAATTTCATCCACACTGGCTTCCTTGATTTTGGTCAAAGACTTGAAATGCTTCATGAGATTCTGCTTGCGTTTAGGTCCCAGACCTTCAATCCCATCCAATTGAGATGAAAAAGAATTTTTAGAGCGTAGTTGGCGGTGGAAAGTGATAGCAAAGCGGTGCACCTCATCTTGGATTCGTTGGAGGAGGAAAAATTCCTGAGAATTGCGAGACAACTCCACCACCTCAAGCGGATCTCCAAAGAGCAATTCATGGGTTTGATGCTTGTCATTTTTTTGCAAACCTGCAATGGGAATGTCCAAGCCCAGTTCTTCTTGGATGACCTGCTTGGCGATATTGACTTGACCTTGTCCTCCATCAATGACAATCAAATCAGGAGGAGTCAAACCGTCTCGTTGAACTCGACCATAACGCCTGCGAATGACTTCTCTCATACTGGCATAGTCGTCTGGCCCGACTACGGTCTTGATTTTATACTTACGGTAATCTTTTTTACTTGGTTTGCCGTTGACAAAGACCACCATGGCTGAAACAGGACTGGTTCCCATGATATTAGAGTTATCGAAGGATTCGATGCGGACTGGAATCGGTATTTGGAGCAAGCGACCAAGATTTTCAATAGCTCCTTGGGTCTTTTCGACAGATTTCTCCAGCAGGTTGAATTTCTGCTCTAGGCTGACGCGGGCATTCTTTATAGCCAAATTGACCAGTTGCTTTTTCTCTCCACGTTGGGGCTTGAGAATCTTGGTATCCACCAAGGCCTTGACTGCTTCTTCATCAATATCCTGCGGAATCAGCACCTCATTGGGAACCAAGTGAGATTTTTCTTGATAGAATTGTCCCACATAGGTCAAGAAGTCCTCATCAGGATCATTGTAGTAAGGGAAGAGATTGACATCCCGCTCGATGAGTTTTCCCTGACGAACAAAGAAAACCTGAACACACATCCAGCCCTTGTCCACATAGTAGCCAAAAACATCGCGGTTTTGGAGGTCCTTAGCCATGACCCGTTGCTTGGTCCGAAGCGTTCCAATAGCTTGAATCAGGTCACGGTATTCCGCCGCACGTTCAAACTCCATAGTCTGGGCTGCCGCCACCATCTTGCCCTTTAGGTCATCAATGATTTTGTCATCTTGGCCTTTCAG
Source organism: Streptococcus mitis (assembly GCF_047462815.1). GTDB lineage: Bacteria > Bacillota > Bacilli > Lactobacillales > Streptococcaceae > Streptococcus > Streptococcus mitis_DO. Next base: position 81,999 of record NZ_JASHFB010000002.1, on the reverse strand, counting down.
AAAATCAGAAACCTCCTGAGCCATAGACTTGAAATAGTCCTCATCCTTCTTACAGATGGTGTGGGCCATACATTGACCGATATGGTAGTAAAAACAGACCTTAGACGGCGGATTGGTACACTTGCGAAAAGGGAAAATCCGATCCAGCAGTCGCTTAATTTCATTGGCTGCCCCCACATCTGGATAAGGTCCAAAGTAGAGACCGCCGTCCTTTTTGACCTGACGGGTGATAATCAAACGAGGATAGCGCTCATTAGTGATTTTGATGAAGGGATAGGACTTATCATCCTTGAGCATGATATTGTACTTGGGCTTATTTTCCTTGATTAGATTGATTTCTAGGAGAAGTGCCTCAATATTGGACTCCGTAACGATAAATTCAAAATCCACAATTTCAGACACCAGAGCCTCTGTCTTAGTATCATGACTTCCACGGAAATAAGACCTCACGCGGTTACGCAGATTTTTAGCCTTTCCTACATAGATAATGGTGCCGTTTTTATCCTTGTGAATGTAGCAACCAGAGCTGGTAGGCAAGAGCTCTAGTTTTGATTTAATCAAGTTGTTCATAATTCCATTATAGCAAAAAAGTAGGGAAAGATAGTCCCCTACTCATTGGTCTCATATAATTTTCGAAGGTTTGCAACATCCACTTCCTGAATACCATAAAAGGAACCCGCAGGTTGCATGACAGACTTTTCATCTGTATGGTCCAAGCCAATCGCATGCCCCAACTCATGTTCTGCCGTATGGACAATGCGCTCATAGGAATAGCCATAGTCTGGATTGGACAGATAATAGTGATTCAACCGCACCGTGACAGACAAGAATTGCCCCGTCAAGAGATTGGTCTGACTTTCCGCTTCTCCTGCCACAGGAGTACCTCCGTCATTCATCTCCGTAGCCAAGATATCTGCCTTGCTGGACTCAGTCACAAGTTCAAAATGAAAGGCACCAGTTTGATTCCAGTTCTGAATTGCTTCTAAATATGCCTCTTGAAAACGTGAATCCATCTGCGGATCCAGGTAAATACGAGCAGAAGCCTGTGCCCACCTTCCTTCAGAGTGTTGGTGGCTATCTGTCTGGTTCAACTTAGGCAGTTGCCCTGTTTTTCCCCATTGGTCGATACTTTGTTGACCAATCTTGACTGATCGCTCTGCCTGCTTTAGCGCTCCTTGAAAATCCCCGTTCAGATACCAGAGAAGACCGAAAGCAAGAGCACATAAGAACACGACTATCCAAACTAGACGCCAAAACAAACGCCACACAAAAGAAAAGAAAGCCCCTATCAAACGAAAAATCCAGCGCATGTCCCTCCACCTTTCTAGCAAATAAAAGCTATTTTACTAAAACAAGCTGAAAGAAAGCTAAATACTTGCTTTTTCATCTTAACGTCCTAATATTTTTTTGAATAACTGAATAGTTTTGTATTTTAAAGGCGATGGATGATAACGGAAAGTACCTGCTTTGCGTACAATATAGCCATTAAAATTCTGTTTAAAACGCAAAACACCATCACTTCCATCAAAAATCCCTTGAATCCCTAGGAAGTTGTATTTAGGTATCCCACGTTTTATGCTTTCCAACATAACATATTTCTGAAGCAAAGCTGGTGCATAAAATTTATTAAACTCAGTATAGGAACCACTAAAAAGATAGGTCGTTTCTTGAGGGATATAAATAAATAAACTACCTGCTAAGACAAGATCTTTCTCTCCATATTTTTCAATCAACTCTCGTGCTTCTGCTTTTCGAACTTCAAAGCTTTCATACTGCCTAGCCAATTCTTTGTGTTCTTTTTTCTTTTGTGCAGAATCTGGATATTGTTCTAATAAGAGTAGTGAGGTAGCTATTTTTTCAGATAATTCTTTTTGCTTATGTATTAAATTTTGTATATATTCTCCTAAATTTAGATTAGCAATTACAAACTCCGCTTGTTCTCCAAATGAATCATAAAAGTGCTCATAATATTCTAAACTTTTATCACTATATTCTCTACGTTCAGAGGTTGTTTTTGTTATATCTTTAAAAATTGAAAGTTCTTCACGATTTAATTTTTTCAACTGAATACCAAATGTATCAGCCTTTTTCACCAAAGCTTTCCCCTTTTTACTAAAACTGTTAAGCAAGGTCTTTTCAGTTAGCTCATTCAAATCTTTACAATATAACCAATCCGGTTCTCCACCTGGGTAACCTGTTTTTAAACCATCAAATTGATAACCTAAATCAGTCAAATCTTGAATAATACTTTTTTTCTCAGCATCTATTGGATTACCTTCACCATCAAAAGTTTGATAAGTTTCATAAGGTTTTACAAGCAACTCTAATACACCATTTTGCTTGGCATATTCTTTTAACTCCGCATAAAAAACTGGGAGAGCATCTTGTTGGGTATAAATCGGCCCCGAATTGATCTCCATATGTAGTCCACCCAGCATGGGCAAGCTATAAACCAGAGCTGCAACTTGAATTTCTCCTTCTTGTTTCAATGCAAGATAAACAATTCGAGCCCCTCTTTTTTCTAACAAGTCCCCCATCTGAACAGATTGCATAAAGGAACGAGAAGAAACCTGATCAGAATAAGCCTGAAACTCTTCTTTCGTGAGTGTAATTAGTGCCATATACTTACTTTCTATGTTTTTTTTCTTAATGTTTTACGGAAATCAAGAGCAAGTCTTAACAGAGGATAGAGAGGATGGGTAGGCATTGTAAATTCTCCCAAATATTCTTCAATCGTTGGATTAAATTTTTCCTTAAAATGATAAAGTCCACCATTGAGAGAGTTTTCAACACCACCTAAATTTTGCCACAACATACCTCGCTCAAAGGCATAGCGAGCCGTTTCATACCAAGTTAAAATTGGTGCATTGTAACGTTTAAAATCATCATCCATACCAGCATATAGATTGACAGAGGTAGTACCAAATTCCAAACTCAAAGTAGCCGCTAACGGAATGTTTGATTTTCCCATATTCATATATCCCTGCAAGAAATCTCTTTCCTCTTCTAAACGTTCTTTTTCTTTTATATTTTCCTGAACTTTTGAAGGTTTGGTTACATCATTAAATTTTTCTGCAACTACTCTATTTTTTTCTAACTGTTCTTCTAATTCTCTTAAACGCTTAGAAACATCCAAACTCGTTAGCGTGATATAAGAATCTTCTTTGAAGTTATCTAATAATTTTTTATAATAGGCTTCGTTTCTTAAATGAATCTCTTTTCGCTTCTCAGTTTTTTTCATCAACTCCGAAAATGAATCTAATAGTTCCAGTCCACCATATTGAATCTCAAGCCCTTTGTTTCGTGCTGTTCGGATAGCTTGCCTCGTTGATTTAGAAAGTTTATCTTCTTCAAAATTTTCCTTATATATTTTCGCCTGAATACGAGGCTGAATGGTGTCATCCATCTCGGTTGTACGCCCAGACCATTTCACTCCTAATTGCCCTAAAATATCAACAATAGCAAGATTTTCAGGATATTCTCTTTTATCTTGATTGACCAAATGTTGAGATAGACAAATGCTTGGATCGAAAGTCACAAAAACCGCTCTCTTACTGCGAGCATAAGACTTAATAGACTGCAGGACAAACTTTAAAAGTTCTGTATCCCTGTAATCCAATATAGGACCTCTTGGGATGTAAAACATTTTATACCCCAAAGGGAGGGACTTTATGAGAATACTAGCCACAGCCAGTAAGTTCCCTTCTTCATAGACACCAAGCCTCTCATGATTCCAATCAGATTTCACTTTTTCCCAAGCACTGCTTTGTAATACATTAGCTAATTCATGTTCTTTGACAAACTGATCATATTCTAATGTGGGAATGCCAATTTGATAACGGTACATTTCCTACTCTCTTTCCTCCAGTATCTTATTACTATTCTACTACTTTCGTTTGAAAAGTCTAGTGAAAACAGACTTCCATCATTGTTTTAAAGCCAAGAATAACTATAAATAGTGGTTCATTTATAAAAAACTAACTCAATCTCTCTTCTAATTTGAACTCAATTGGTAGGGTTGCTAAAAAAACTTCCAATTGTTTTTCCCAATAATACCACTCGTGAGTTCCAGCGCTATGGCTATAGGTCACATCAAATCCCAGTTTTTTGAGATTTTTCACTGCCAGATTATTGGCTTCGTACAAGAAATCCTGTTCACCACACCAAGCCCAGAGCTTGGTCTTTTTGTCCGACTTTTTAGCCAAACTTTCAAGAGAATAGGGGCTAGCTGTCCAATCTTTAATCTCCCCAAAAACACCTCTCCAGTATGCTGGCGTTCCCAAATCTTGGCTTTCAGGAGAAAAATCTTGAAAGCTAAGAGCACCTGAAAAACTAGCTGCATGAGAAAAACGATTTGTAGCAAGAGCCAATTTGAAACAGCCGTAGCCTCCCATAGAGAGGCCAGCGATAAAGGTCTTTTCACGCTTACTGGTCATGTTAGGAAAGAAACGTTTCAGAATCTGTGGCAATTCCTCTGCTAGAGCTGTGTAATAGTCAAAACCATATTGGGTATCGGTGTACCAACCATTGCTGGTATTGGGCATAACAACGATGAGATTAGTGCCTCGAAGCAAGCGTTCTACATTGGTCCGCTTGAGCCAACTATTATGATTGCCAGACATCCCATGCAAAAGGTACAAGACGGGAATATCTTTACACTCTGGTTCTTCCACTCGATTGGCATCGGGGTAAAGAACATTCACTCCCCACTCCATATCCAAAACTTGTGAGTAATACTCAATTTTCATTACTGCCATAATTTTTCCTCTATTTTTCTATAAGAAAAAGCCGAAACTCGACTTTCTCTCTGTTTATTTCAACGATTATTTTGCTTCCATGACTACTGGTAAAATAGCTGGACGACGTTTAGTTTGGTCAAAGAGATACTTGGTCAGATTATCACGAACCTTCCCTTTAAGATCTGCCCAGTCAAAGTCATCTCCTTGAAGATAATCTTCTACCGTTTGGTTAATCAATTCTGAACTTTCACGGAGAATATCGCGGCTCTTCTTGAGATAAACAAATCCACGCGTGTGAACACGAGCCTTGGCCACAATTTTCTTCTCACGACGATTAACTGTAATTGCTACGATGAAAATACCATCCTCTGACAAGACCTTACGGTCACGAAGGACCACATTGCCAACATCACCAATGGCATTCCCGTCAATCAAGACATCCCCTGCCGAAACCGCTCCAGCTGGGACAAAGTCCCCATTCTCATAAGCCATGCTGGTTCCCTTTTTAGGAATGAAAATGCGTTCTGGCAACATTCCAACTGCCATAGCAGCCTTAGCATGGGCATCCAACTCGCGGTATTCCCCTTGAATCGGGAAGAGATACTTGGGTTGCAAGAGATTAATCATCAACTGAAGATCACGCGCATTTCCGTGCCCTGATACATGTAAACTTTGGGTAATCAATTTGACAACCCCTCCTGCCTGATAAATCATATTTTCCACACGCGCAACGAAGGCTTCTTTAGCAATAGACGGAGCCGTAGCAATATAGACCAGGTCCCCATCCTTGATTTCTACATAACGATGGCGACCAATCGACATCTTACGAAGTCCATTGATAGGTTCACCCATACGACCTGTCTCAAGAATAATCAACTCATGGTCTTCAAAGCGAGACATATCTTTCGGCTTAATCAAGAGAATTTCGTTGGCTAAAGACAACTTCTTGAGACGAATCGCTGTGCGGACGATATTTTCAATATCAAATCCTGTCAAGACGATACGTCGACCTGTTTTATCCGCAGCGTCAAAAATCTGCTGGATACGAGAAAGGTTACTGGAAACAGCTGCAACGATGATACGACCTTCCCAGTCAGCAATGGTTTGGGTAATTTCATCCCTAACTTCACTTTCACTAGCCACCTGAATATTGCTGTCCGCATTGGCCGAATCACTGAGGAGAGCCAGGACGCCGTCACGACCGATTTCTGCCAAACGAGCGAAGTCTGTCGCATAGGATTCACTAGCTGTCTGGTCAAATTTGAAGTCACCTGTATAAACGATGCTACCTTCAGCTGTCTTCAAGACAATTCCCAGGCTCTCTGGAACGGAGTAAGTCGTAGGGAAGAAGGAAACCACTGTCCCACCAAAATCAATCTCCGTATTCTCATCAATGACATGGAAATCATTAAATTCCTTAACGGCATCATTTCCTTTGACAAAGAGTTTGGCCAACTCAATGGTCAACTCAGACCCAAATACAGGAACTTTAGCCTCTGCCAAGAGATAAGGCAGAGCACCAATGGCATCCGCATGCCCGTGGGTCAAGAAAACCCCAGCAATACGGTCGCTATTTTCAAAAAGGTAATCCATCTTTGGAATCACCACATCGACCCCTAATTGTTCATTTTCGGGATATTTTAACCCTACATTCAAAACAAAAATGGACTCTCCAATTTCAGCAATGTACATATTTTTCCCATTTTCACGTACACCACCAAGTGTTGTTAAACTAATATTACTCATTTTTCCTCCAAAAGCTTAATTTATCTTGATTATAGGGTTACTTACCCTTTTATTCTAAAAGCACTATTACCTTTAGCCGAATCTTTTCCTACCATTATACCATTTTTTTGATGATTTTCAAAATGAAGATTTGTTTTCAAAAAAGAGCTGGTTGCCCAACTCTTTCCTACGTCTATTCTTTTTCCATTAAAAAGTCATAAATTTCTTGCACCGTACCCAGCGCCATCATTTCTTGGTCTTTGACGGTTTGTTTGAGATTCTGGTAAATCTGACTCTCTCCTATCTCTCGCTTTGGCGCTTCTTTATTGACTGTCATGACCCCATCTTTGATCGTCACAAAGCCTAGCTCTTCAAATACTTGAATCATCTTGACTAGCAAGATTTGTTGAATATTAAGATAAGTAGCCAAATCTTTCAGTTTGTAGCGAATATCAAACTCTGGAAACTGGTAGATGGTCTTGTACAATTTGGCAAACTGCTCTCTAGTCCCATAACCTGTCAGATAATAGGCCTTGTCAATATCATTTTTGAAATAGACAGCAGAGAAATTCTGTTCCTGAAAAATGGTCTTCAGCTGAGTAATATCTTCAGGAATAGTTTTTACGACAACAGCTTCACTAGTCGCTATATCTGGCAGTTCTCCAGTAAAATCCAAGACTGGAATCCCCTCTGGCAAGACTGCATTTTTCCCACGAATGTTAAAGAGTTGAACACCTTCCACACGCGCATCCACCATCATCAACTGCAGGGCAGTTTGACCATTCCATTGGTTGACAGACAATTTGACTGCCAACTCTAGATTCTTGGTTTGAGCAAATTCTGTCGCCCATCTGCCTTGACCAAAGGCCACCACTTCAAAACTCGCTTCACCCTTAGAGATTTTCAGCTTGAGGTGGGCATTGCCTGCCCCCATGGTACGAGCACTTTCGACATTGAAATCCCTGATATAAAAGACTGGTTTCTGATTGTCCATTCCAAAGGGAGCTAAACGTTCAAAGTTCTTGACCGTTTCTAGGCTAAGTGTCTCCAAATCCAGTTCTTCATCTAAGTTTAACTTATTTTTACCACTAGCATCTGCGCCTTTTTCACGAACATAGTCTTCCAAGACCTGAGATAAATCTAAAAGTTTCTTAACTTCCAGCGTCATCCCTGCTGCACCTGCATGGCCACCAAAGGCGATAAAAAGATCTCGATGAGGATCCAGAGCCTCAAAAATATCGACCGCTTCCACACTACGAGCACTGCCCTTGGCACGACCATCCTCTATATTAAGAACGATTACTGTCTGCCCTAGTTCTTCCAACAAGCGACCAGCCACGATTCCTAGAACCCCAGGATTCCAGCCTTCCTTGGCCAAGACTTGGACCTTCTTCTCAGGATCCACCATGGTCTTGGCTTCTTCATAGATAGACTGGACGATTTCCTTGCGCTCTTCATTTTTCTGATGAATCATAAGGGCAATCTCGTGAGCTTCCTCGTCGTCAAATCCAGTCAGCAAATCAATGGCAGGATTGGGATCACCCAAACGGCCCAAGGCATTCAAACGAGGGGCAATCTGGAAACCAACCGTTTCTTCTGTTACTTCGTTGGTAGCAATCCCAGCCATATCCAGCATTTCTTGTAAACCAATGCGCTGAGTATGCCCCAGCATTTCTAGACCATATTGAACCAAGATACGGTTCTCATCTGTCAAACTCACCATATCAGCAATGGTTCCAATAGCGACCAAATCAAGCAATTCCACTTGTACTTCTTCTAAAAGGGCACAAGCCAGCTTGAAAGCAACTCCACAACCAGCCAAATATTTGAAAGGATAGTCCGCATCAGGGTGTTCAGGATGGACAATGGCATAAGCATCTGGCAGGGTTTCAGGCATGGAATGGTGGTCAGTCACAATAACATCCACTCCCATAGACTGGGCCAATTCAATGGCCTCGTGACCAGCAACTCCATTATCCACTGTCACAATCAAGGAAATTCCCTCTTGCTCGATAAAGTATTTATAGACACTAGCATTGGGACCATAGCCATCGGTAAAACGATTGGGCAAGTAAACACGGCACTCCGCACCAAGCTGTTCCAAACTTTCCTTGACAATAGAAGCCGAAGTCATGCCATCCGCATCGTAGTCTCCATAGATGAGAATATTTTCCCCTTCTTCAATGGCCTGACGAATCCGTTCCACTGCCTTGTCCATATCATGGAGCAGATAAGGGTCATGCAAGTCCTCCAAGGAAGGTTCTAAAAACTTCTTCAGACTTTCTTGGTCCTGAATCTCTCTTTCAAATAATAACCGAGCCACCTCAGGACCCAACCCAGCCTTCTTGGCTATCTTTGTAAAATCCGCATCTTCAACCTGCGGGGCAAACTGCCATTCATAAGTAGGTGTTATCAAAAAGACATCCACTCTTTCTAAGAATTCTATTGCTTCATTATAACATGATTTAGGCTTTTTCTCTATCCAGATTGCTTTCTACAAAAATTTTACTAACTTTTTTCTGATATGATTTGACAAGAAAAATCTTTTGGTGTAGAATCATGTTATAAAATCTAACACAAAGGAGATTTCTTATGGCTTTAGTAGAATTTGAACACGTCGAAAAATATTACGGAGACTACCATGCACTCCGCGATATCAATCTCCGTTTTGAAAAAGGGCAAGTCGTTGTCCTACTCGGACCATCTGGTTCTGGGAAATCCACTCTTATCCGTACCATCAATGGTTTGGAGGCTGTCGACAAGGGAAGTCTTCTAGTAAATGGTCACCAAGTTGCTGGTGCTAGCCAGAAAGATTTGGTACCTCTTCGCAAGGAAGTCGGCATGGTTTTCCAACATTTTAACCTCTATCCGCACAAAACAGTGTTAGAAAACGTAACACTAGCACCTATAAAAGTTCTAGGAATTGATAAAAAAGAAGCTGAAAAAACAGCCCAAAAATATCTGAAATTTGTAAATATGTGGGACAAGAAAGATTCTTATCCAGCCATGCTTTCTGGCGGACAAAAACAACGGATTGCCATCGCGCGTGGACTCGCCATGCATCCGGAGCTCCTCCTCTTTGATGAGCCAACATCTGCCCTAGACCCTGAAACCATCGGCGATGTTCTAGCGGTTATGCAAAAATTGGCCCGTGATGGTATGAATATGATTATCGTGACCCATGAAATGGGCTTTGCTCGAGAGGTTGCGGACCGCATTATCTTTATGGCTGATGGAGAAGTGTTGGTGGATACGACAGACGTCGATGACTTTTTCGACAATCCAAGCGAACCTCGTGCCCAACAATTTCTCAGCAAAATCATCAACCACGAAAGTGACAAAGTCAAATAAGGAGGCACCTATGAAAAAGAAATTCTTTTTATCAGCATTACTGATTAGCCTTTTGGGCCTTACTGCTACAAAACCAGTTCAGGCTGATACCAGTGTCGCAGACATTCAAAAGAGAGGCGAGCTAGTTGTTGGTGTAAAACAAGACGTTCCCAATTTTGGCTACAAGGATCCCAAGACAGGGACCTATTCTGGTATCGAAACAGACTTGGCAAAGATGATAGCAGATGAGCTCAAGGTCAAAGTTCGCTATGTGCCTGTTACTGCGCAAACCCGTGGACCGCTCCTAGACAATGAACAGGTTGACATGGATATCGCGACCTTTACCATCACAGACGAACGCAAAAAACTCTATAACTTTACCAGTCCCTACTACACGGACGCTTCTGGCTTTTTGGTCAATAAATCTGCCAAAATCAAAAGTATTGAAGATCTAAACGGCAAAACCATCGGAGTTGCCCAAGGTTCCATTACCCAACGCTTGATTACCGAACTGGGTAAAAAGAAAGGCTTGACCTTTAAATTCGTCGAACTTGGTTCCTACCCAGAATTGATTACTTCCCTACACGCTCATCGTATCGATGCCTTTTCCGTTGACCGTTCTATCCTATCTGGCTACATCAGTAAGCGGACAGAACTACTAGATGATAGTTTCAAACCATCTGACTACGGTATCGTTACTAAGAAATCAAACACTGAACTCAACGACTATCTTGATAACTTGGTCACCAAATGGAGCAAGGATGGCAGTTTGCAAAAACTTTATGACCGTTACAAGCTCAAACCATCTAGCCATACCGCAGATTAAGGAGGACACACCATGACAGATTTATCATCTTGGACTGCCTATTTTCAGGATTTTGGACAATTTTTCAATGGTTTCCTCTTCACCCTTGCCCTAGCAATCGGATCCTTTATCCTAGCCATGGTTTTGGGCATCTTCTTTGGAGCCATGTCAACCAGTAAACGTCCGATTTTGCGAATCTTAGCTCGCATCTTTGTTGAATTTTACCAAAACACTCCCCTCTTGGTGCAGTTTGTCATCGTTTTTTATGGCCTACCTCTTATCAGTGACCATATCATCATGATTCCAATTTATTGGACAGCTGTTCTCTGCGTGGGACTCTATCACGGAGCCTATATCGCTGAGGTGATTCGTTCAGGGATTCAGTCTATTCCTAGCGGTCAGATGGAGGCCGCCTTGTCGCAAGGTTTTACCTATATCAGTGCCATGCGCTTGATTATCTTGCCTCAGGCCTTCCGTATTATTCTCCCTCCTTTGACCAACCAAATTGTTAATCTCATCAAAAACACCTCTACAGTCGCCATTATCTCTGGAGTAGACTTGATGTTTGTGACCAAGTCTTGGTCGGCACTTAACGGAAACTACATTCCAGCCTTTTTAGGCGCGGCCCTGCTCTACTTTTCGCTATGCTTCCCTGTTGCCCAGTTTGGTCGCAAGATGGAGCAAGCCAACAAAAAAGCCTATTCACTTTAGGAGGTTACTATGGAATCCATTTTAGAAGTTTTGACCCCAGATAACCTAATCTTTATCTTTAAAGGATTTGGCTTGACCCTCTACATTTCTCTGATTGCCATTGTCCTCTCTACACTTATCGGAACGGTGCTAGCCGTCATGAGAAATGGGAAAAATCCTGTCTTGCGTATCATCTCCAGCATTTACATCGAATTTGTGCGTAACGTTCCCAACCTCCTCTGGATTTTTACTATCTTTTTGGTTTTCAAGATGAAGTCCACTCCAGCAGGTATTACAGCCTTTACCCTCTTTACATCAGCAGCCTTGGCTGAGATTATCCGAGGTGGTCTCAATGCCGTAGACAAGGGACAGTACGAAGCAGGAATGTCACAAGGATTTACTTCTGCACAAATCCTCTACCACATCATTCTCCCACAAGCCATTCGTAAAATGCTGCCAGCCATCATTTCTCAGTTTGTTACCGTGATTAAGGATACCAGTCTTCTCTACTCTGTTATCGCCCTACAAGAGCTCTTTGGAGCCAGCCAAATTCTCATGGGTCGTTATTTCGAACCAGAGCAGGTCTTCAGTCTGTATATCCTGATTACCCTCATCTACTTCAGCTTTAACCTAGCCATTTCTAGCCTGTCTCATATGCTAGCCAAACGTTGGCAACAAGCTGCAGAATAAAAAACAGCTCTCCAAGGACATTGGAGAGTTTTTTTCTATTCAATCTCAAAAAACACTGCCAGATTTCTCTAGCAGTGTTTTGACATTTCATTTATCTTAGTAAACTGTTCTTTCAGTTTCTACATCGAAGAAGTGTGCTTTGTTCAAGTCAAATCCAAGTTCAACTGTTGCACCTGTTTGCAAGTAGTCGCGAGCATCAACTTTGGCAACAAATTCGTCTTTACCAACTTGGCAGTAAAGGTGAGATTCTGAACCAAGCAATTCTGATACTGAAATAGTAGCTTTGACAACTGATTCTGGGAATGTTTCAAGGAAAGCAGGTTCTGCATTCACGTCCTCTGGACGGATACCGAAGATCAATTCTTTACCTTCGTAGCCTTTTTCACGAAGAACTTTCAATGCTCCTTCTGGCACTTTCAAACGGAAACCGTCAGAAACAATTTCGCTACCAACCAATTTCACATTGATGAAGTTCATAGCTGGGCTTCCGATGAATCCTGCTACGAATTTGTTAACTGGGTTTTTGTAAACTTCTTGAGGAGTACCGATTTGTTCAACACGTCCGATAGTACCTGTACCAGCAGGGTTCTTAGTTGCTGACATGATAACAATACGGTCTGCAAGTGTCATCGCTTCTGTTTGGTCGTGAGTTACGTAGATAGTTGTAGCTCCAATACGACGGTGGATTTTAGCGATTTCAGCACGCATTGATACACGAAGTTTGGCATCCAAGTTTGACAAAGGTTCGTCCATCAAGAATACTTTTGCATCACGGACGATAGCACGACCCATGGCAACACGTTGACGTTGACCACCTGAAAGGTCAGCTGGTTTACGTTCCAAGAACTCTTTCAATCCAAGGATTTCAGCTGCTTCTTGTACACGTTTGTCGATGTCTTCCTTGCTGTATTTACGCAATTTCAAACCGAAAGCCATGTTGTCATAAACAGTCATGTGTGGGTAAAGAGCGTAGTTTTGGAATACCATGGCGATGTCACGGTCTTTTGGAGCCACGTCGTTGACAACCACGCCATCGATAGATGCAGTACCTTCTGTGATGTCTTCAAGACCAGCAATCATACGAAGAGTTGTTGATTTACCACATCCTGAAGGACCTACGAAAACGATAAATTCTTTGTCTTTGATGTCCAAGTTGAAGTCTTCAACTGAGTAGTGTTCGCTGTTTGGATATTTTTTGTAAATATTTTTAAGATTTAATTCTACCATGAGGTGAACTCCTTTTGTCTTTTGATAGTTTTATTATAGATGAAAACGCTTTATATTTCTATGGCAAGATGACCAAAAAAACAAAAAAGTTCTGTGCAACTTGCACAAAACTTTAGAGAATATCTGGTAAAATCAATTGATAACACAAGGTCAGGTCAGTCAATTCCTTCAACTGAAGCCCTGTCAATTCTTCCCATTTGTCAATCTTGTATTGGAGAGAATTGCGGTGCAAGTAGAGTTGCTGGGCAGTTTTAGTCAGAACAGCACTATTTTCCCAAAGAGAAAGGATAATTTCCTGAATCTGATCCTGATCCAAAATCATCTGGTGCAGGCATTCTTTAATGACTCTCAGGTCCACAAGCCTTTCTCCCATACTCCAAAGATAGAGTTGTGAAAAGGTGTGAACACCTTGATGACCCTGACGCCACCAAGTTTTGAATAAATCCCGCTCCGCTTTGATTAAGTCTGATAGGGCTTGGTGGCCTGTATGAGACCAAACCTGGCCCAACATGATAGACAGACGAAGGTCAAAGTCATACTCAACCGCTTCAATCGTATCACTTAAAATAGCTCGTACAGAAGAATATTTATCTTGTTGTAGCACGAAAACATAATCCTGAGCTCCGACCTGAAGCACCGTCTGACAGTTAGGAAAAAGAGTCCGCATCATATCCAGCCAAGAGGCCAGATTTTCCTGTTGAAAATAGGAAAGATGGCAATAAACCAGCTGAATCTTTTTGAAAGCTTGCGGTGCCTGCCCCTTTCCCTCAATCAGATAGGGATACCAAGGATTGAGTGAACTAGCTTGCTCCTGCTGGGTCAAAAGGGCAACCAACTGCTTTTCACGCTCGCTCAACCCAGCTTCCTCCAGCAAAATCCACTGTTGAGAAGCTACAGGAAGAGTTAAGTAACCCTCTTTCTCTACTGGTTGGTCTGAAATCTGAGCCTCAGGAAACCAGTCTTGTAGTTCCTTTGCAATCATGTCCTAGCCCTCCACTTTTTGGATGCACCAAGAAATCAAGTTCTCAAGACGTTCCAAATTTTCAGTCATATGGAGATAGCCCATCACGGCTTCAAAACCTGTGGACATGCGATAAGTCACCACATCGGCATTTTTAGCTTTGGTATGGCTATTGGTATTGCGGCCACGTTTGTAGATTTCTTCTTCTTTTTCCGTTAGGACTTGCTCCTCCAACATGAGGGCAATCAGGCGAGCCTGAGCCTTGGCTGAGACATACTTGGTCGCCTCTTGGTGGAGTTTATTGGGCTTGGTCATGCCTTTGAGAATGAGGTGGCGACGAATATACATAGAATACACCGCATCCCCTTCAAAGGCTAGCGCAATCCCGTTAATGAGATTGACATCAATCACGTGTCCACCTCACTCCATCCTTGGTGTCAAGGAGCTTAATTCCTTGAGCAGCCAATTGGTCACGGATCTGGTCTGCTGTAGCAAAGTCACGATTAGCACGCGCTTCTTGTCGTTTTTGAATCAAGGCTTCGATTTCTGCATCCAAAACTTCCTCAATAAAGACAATTCCAAAGACTTCTAACATATCCGCAAGAGCTTGCTTAACACTTGCATCATAGTTGCCAGAGTTGATCCACTTGGCCATTTCAAAGACTACTGTAATACCGTTGGCAGCGTTAAAATCTTCATCCATAGCCGCTACAAACTTATCTTTAAAGGCTTGTAACTCTTGAGCATCTACAGCTCCAGTAAATGGTTGCTCATAAGTATTCTTCAGATACTTGAGATTGGTCTCTGCATCACGTACTGCTTTTTCCGTAAAGTTGATAGGCTTGCGATAGTGTTGGGTCGCAAAGAAGAAACGAAGTACTTGCCCATCTAGGGTTTTGAGGGCATCGTGAACTGTAATAAAGTTCCCCAAAGACTTAGACATCTTGACATTATCAATATTGACAAAGCCGTTGTGCATCCAGTAGTTGGCAAAGGTCTTGCCTGTTTTGGCCTCTGACTGGGCAATCTCGTTGGTGTGATGTGGAAATTCTAGGTCGGCTCCACCACCGTGGATATCAATGGTATCACCTAAAATCTCAGTAGACATGACTGAACACTCAATATGCCAACCCGGACGACCAGGTCCCCAAGGGCTATCCCAAGAAATCTCGCCTGATTTAGCAGATTTCCAGAGGGCAAAGTCCACAGGATTTTCCTTACGAGCCGTTTCTTCATCGGTACGACCTGAAGCACCTAGCTCCAAATCTTCCAAGGTTTTATTGGCCAACTTGGCATAGTTGTGGGATTTTTCCACACGGAAATAGACATCCCCTTGACTCTCATAGGCAAAGCCTTTTTCAATCAAGTCTTCCACAAAGCGGATAATGTCAGCCATAAACTCCACCACACGCGGATGGCGGGTCGCAGGTTTGACGCCCAAGGCTGTCACATCCTCACGAAAGGCAGCGATGTACTTGTCCGCAACCTCCTGAGGCGTGATGCCCTCTTCCTTGGCACGGTTGATAATCTTATCATCCACGTCCGTAAAATTGGAAATATAGGCAACCTCATAACCACGATACTCAAAATATCGACGAACCGTATCAAAAGCCACTGTTGAGCGGGCATTCCCCACGTGGATATAGTTGTACACGGTTGGCCCACAAACATACATCTTGACTTTGCCGTCCTCAATCGGGACAAATTCTCGCAAATCACGAGACATGGTGTCGTAAATTTTAATCATAAAATAATAGTCAGGAAAGCCAAAATCCAAGAACAGTTAATTTCATCACTAAGAGTTCAATTGAATTTCAGTCCGAATGTCTCTACACTTCGGAATCCCTTGCTCCTTTCTCATTCAGATAAACCACCTGAGTCTGTTTGACAAAGCCAATTTTTTCATACAAGCGCTTGGCACCTACATTGCTATCTTCCACTGCAATCTGAAATTCCTTGTCATTTTGCTCAATTAGTTGGTTGACAATGGATTTTGCTAAGTAACTTCCATAGCCTTTCCCACGTTCAGGTTCAGATATTGCTAACCCGTAGAAGTAATTCGTATTAGTCGATAAATCAACCGTGCAAGTTCCAATAACCTGACCGTCTTTTAATAAAATATATAAGCGACTTTCTGGATCCTTCAGAGCTTCAGCGACATATCTATCCACAATCTCTCTAGATTCATGCTCTTCTGAGAATGCCTGAAATTTTAACTGACTAATTTGCTCCTGAAACGAGCTATCTGCTAACAAAACTTCAAAATTGGAAACAGTTGCTAACGGATAAGGTTTTCTATCCTTACCTAACCAAGTTTCTGTATCCTCGTCCTCGACCAATCCCCAGTTGCTGACAAAATCAGGATGACGGTCTAGAAAAACACGCTCTGTCTGAAAAGTAACTGAACGAATAGGGAAAGAAGCCGTTTCTTTCTCAAAACTAGTAAACAATGCACGTGCAATTCCTTGACGACGATGATCTGGATGAACCAGTATCGTCACTTCCACATCTTGGTCATCAGCATAGACAGTTAAGAGACCAACAAGTTCGCCTTTTTCATAATAAAGGAAAAAGGCGGGCATGTTTGGGTCAAAATTAAGCATGTTAGAGAGATAGGGATCACGATAGGTACCGTCATAGTTTTGGCAACAGTTAATTAGTTTTTTCGCCTCAGATAACTCCTCTTGGCTTAACTTGTTTCTTGCTTGAATCATATAGGTATCCTCTACAAACCAGACGATCTGTGACTTACATCTTTAGCCTGCTCGAGTTTATTGACGTAGTACTCTCGTTTTTCTTCGACTTCGTGAATGACCGGCTCATCCTTTTTACCATGTACACGGACAATCTTAGCAGGAATACCGACAACCGTCACATCACTAGGTACGTCTGCTACAACAACTGCTGCAGCACCGACCTTGGCATTTTCACCGATTTCTACTGGTCCGATAACTTGGGCATGGGCTGATATGAGAGCTCCCTTTCGAACGGTCGGATGGCGTTTGCCACAGTCTTTTCCTGTCCCACCAAGAGTTACTCCGTGGTAAAGCATAACTCCTTTTTCAACAATAGCAGTCTCTCCGATAACCAGGCCTGAACCATGGTCAATAAAGACCCCAGAGTCGATTTGAGCACCTGGATGAATCTCAATTTGAGTCCAAAAGCGCCAAAACTGGCTGTGCATACGCGCCAAGAGTTTGAAACCATGCTTCCAGAGAAAATGCGAAAGACGGTGGGCCGCCAAGGCCTTGACCCCTGGATAAGTCAGCAAAACCTCCAAAGTGGTGCGGGCCGCTGGATCATTTTCTTTTACGATATCAATGGTTTCGCGCCACCATCCCATACATTTCTCCTTTTCTTATTCTGAATCTTTTGGTGTTTCTGTATATTCTTTCTTAGGTTTGTGGTCCTTGTGATGACGTTGGCGGTGAGAACGCTCTGATTTTTCACCTTTTTCATCACGTTCAGGTTTTGGAGGACGAGGAAGAAGGGCTTTCATAGAAGCATCCACACGTCCTTTTTCATCAATCTTGATAACCTTAACATCAACTTCATCCCCGATTGCTACCAAGTCTTCGACATTATTGGTACGCGTCCAAGCCATCTCAGAGATATGAACAAGGGCATCTGTCTTATCAAAGAGGTTAACAAAGGCACCAAATTTCTCGATACGAACGACTTTAGCACGGTAAACTTCATCTACTTTGGCTTCACGGACCAAACCAGCAATAATCTCTTTAGCACGATTAATGGCATCTTGATCGCTAGAGTAGATAGACACATTTCCTTCTTCATCGATATCAATCTTAACGCCTGTTTCAGCGATAATCTTGTCGATAGTTTCTCCACCCTTACCGATGACAATCTTAATCTTGTCCACATCAATCTTGATGGTATCAATTTTCGGAGCAGTTGGAGCCAATTCTGGACGAACTTCTGGAATGGTTGCTTCAATCACATCAAGGATTTCAAAACGCGCTTTCTTGGCTTGGGCAAGGGCCTCTGTCAAGATTTCTGCAGTAATCCCTTGAATCTTGATATCCATTTGAAGGGCTGTAATCCCGTCACGAGTACCTGCAACCTTGAAGTCCATGTCTCCAAAGTGGTCTTCCAAACCTTGGATATCTGTCAAGACAGTGTAGTTGTTTCCATCTGAGATAAGTCCCATGGCAATACCAGCTACTGGCGCCTTGATTGGCACACCACCAGCCATAAGGGCAAGAGTTCCAGCACAGATAGAAGCCTGAGATGAAGAACCGTTTGATTCCAAGACTTCTGCTACCAGACGGATAGCGTATGGGAATTCTTCCAAGCTTGGCAAGACTTGAGCAAGGGCACGCTCTCCAAGAGCACCGTGACCAATTTCACGACGACCTGGTGCACCGTAACGACCAGTTTCCCCTACAGAGTATTGTGGGAAGTTATAGTGGTGCATAAAGCGTTTCTTGTACTCTGGATCCAAACCATCAATGATTTGAGTTTCTCCCATTGGAGCCAAGGTCAAGACTGAAAGAGCCTGAGTTTGTCCACGAGTGAAGAGACCTGAACCGTGCACACGAGGAAGGAAGTCAACAACCGCATCCAAAGGACGGATTTCATCAACCTTACGGCCGTCAGGACGAACCTTATCTTCTGTGATCAAACGGCGCACTTCAGCGTGTTCCATTTGTTCCAAGATTTCAGCCACATCACGCATGATACGGTCAAATTCTTCGTGGTCTGCATATTTTTCTTCGTAAACAGCAGTTACTTGGTCCTTAACTGCTTGAGTTGCAGCTTCACGAGCCAATTTTTCTTCTACTTGAACCGCTTTTTGGAGGTCACTGTTGTAGGCTGCGATAATTTCAGCCTGCAATTCAGCGTCCACATGAAGCAATTCTACTTCTGCTTTTTCTTTACCGACTGCCGCAACGATTTCTTCTTGGAAGGCAATCAATTCTTTGACCGCTTCGTGCCCTTTAAGGAGCGCTTCCAGCATGATTTCTTCTGATAATTCTTTAGCGCCAGACTCTACCATGTTGATAGCGTGTTTAGTCCCAGCTACTGTCAATTCAAGAAGAGATTGCTCTGCTTGTTCTTGCGTAGGGTTGATGATGATTTGACCATCCACATAACCCACTTGAACACCAGCGATTGGACCGTCAAATGGAATATCTGAAATGGAAAGTGCCAAGGATGAACCAAACATAGCAGCCATTGGTGCAGAAGCATTTTCATCATAAGAAAGCACAGTGTTAATCACTTGCACTTCATTACGGAAACCTTCCGCAAACATAGGACGGATTGGACGGTCAATCAAACGCGCTGTCAAAGTCGCATCCGTTGAAGGACGTCCTTCACGTTTCATAAAGCCACCAGGAAACTTCCCAGCTGCATACATTTTTTCTTCGTAGTTGACTTGGAGAGGGAAGAAATCCCCAGTTGCCATCTTCTTAGACATAACGGCAGCAGTCAAGACAGTTGACTCACCGTAACGTACAACAACAGAGCCATTTGCCTGCTTAGCAACCTGACCAGTCTCTACGATTAACTCACGACCCGCAAAAGTCGTTTGAAACACTTGTTTTGTCATTTTAATCCCCTTTGGATTGATGAAATTATACGCCTTGCCTACAAAGATCAAGATACAAAGCCGTTAAGCAACTCAAAGGAAAATAGGAAATCGGACGACGGAGCGACTGCTCCTAGGCAGATTTATCTTTTTCCACAGAGTTGTAGGCGTGTTCAATTCTCAAGATACCAAGGACGTCAAAAGCAAAGTAAAAATAGGAAACTGACGAAGTCTTCGATGAAGACAAGACAGTTTATCTTTTTTACACAGCTTTTCGGCCGGGTTCAATTACTCAAGATACAAATCATTAGAAAGTTTTGATACTAAAGTATCTAAACCTTTCACGCTAATTGCTATCAGACGATTAGCTAAATGCTTTACTAACTCTCTCGTCAAATAACGTCGATTTGACTCGTTCGTTCGCTCAAACTAAATACTGAAAAGAACAAATTATGAAAAATTTTCTGTCATAAAATTGAGAATCGACAAAGCATTTGAAATTTTAATACCCTCATCTTTGTATCAAGTACGTACAGAGTCTATTTTATCATATTTTTCTTAAAAAGTGCGGTCTTTACCATTAAAAAGGAACCATTCCCCTCACCTGAGAAGAATGGTTTGCTTTTTATTATCCTAGAGACTGATGATTAAACAAGGCATGGGTTGCTTGATGAATGTACTTTGCTGTATCCGCATTGTTCATAGTGTAGAGATGTACACCGGCAACATCCTGAGTTACCAAGTCCACGATTTGGTCCACTGCATAGGCAAGTCCTGCTGCTCTGAGCGACTCAGGGTCATGCTCATACTTGTCTAAGATGGCTTTAAATTTGCGTGGAAGGTGGATATTCTCACAAGTCTTCAAGAGACGGAGAGCCTGATTTCGATTCAGAATTGGCATAATCCCTGCATGAATAGGAACATCAATCCCAGCCAAAATGCACTTGTCTTGGAAATCATAGAAGCGCTCATTGTCAAAGAAAAGCTGAGTTACAAGACTGGAACAGCCTGCATCCACTTTCTTCTTAAGATTTTGAATATCTGAAATCTGATTTGGTGAATCTGGATGCCCTTCTGGATAACAAGCACCAACAATATCAAAGTGAGGAGCTTGTTCCTTGATGAACTCAATCAAGTCCGTTGCATAGCGGAAATCCTTTTGTGGCTCCACATCAGGGATAATATCCCCACGCAAGGCCAAGATTTTCTGTACCCCAACCTTGTCTAGGTCGGCAATGGTTTCAGCAACCATGTCCTTAGTCAAATAGATGGCTGGCAAGTGAGCAATAGTCGGAATCGCCAAGTCATTTTGGATAAAGTCAGCCAAACGAACCGTCGTTTCCTTGATATTAAATTTATTATTACTGGCAGTCACACTAATAAAGTGAGGGGCCAACTCCTGCATATCTTGAAGAGCAGAAATAATTTTATCATTACCCACTGCTGGGTTTGGAGGGAACACTTCAAATGAGAGTGACGGTGTTTGGCGTGACATAGTCATTATCCTTTTCTAGTTGATTTCTTACTGATCAACCATGTATGGAGAAATGTCTTTTCTTACAATTTCTCACGCGCAGCTTTAGCTGCTTCAACAAGGCGGATCAAGCTTTCTTTTGTTTCTGGAATACCACGTGTTTTCAAACCACAGTCAGGGTTAATCCAAACTTTCTTGCTTGGCACTTTAGCAAGGATGGCTTCGATAGTGTGGTCGATTTCGCCTTCGTTCGGCACACGAGGTGAGTGGATATCGTAAACCCCAGGTCCCACTTCTGTTTGGAAGTTTTTCGCTTTGAGTTCGTCCAAGATTTCAAGGTTTGAACGGCTAGCCTCAAATGAGATAACGTCCGCATCCAAGTTATCGATAGCTGGGATGATATCTGTAAATTCTGAGTAACACATGTGAGTGTGAATTTGTGTATCTGGCGCTACTGTTGAGTGTACCAAGCGGAAGGCAGGAATTGCCCAGTCAAGGTAGTCTTCGTACCAGTCGCTACGACGGAGTGGCAATTTTTCACGAAGAGCAGCTTCGTCGATTTGGATGATTTTCACACCAGCAGCTTCAAGGTCAAGCACTTCATCCTTGATAGCAAGGGCGATTTGAAGAGTAGAATCCTTGATAGAGATGTCTTCACGAGGGAATGACCAGTTGAGGATGGTAACAGGTCCAGTCAACATACCTTTAACAGGTTTGTTTGTACGGCTTTGTGCATAGCTAGACCATTTAACAGTGATAGGGTTAAGACGAGTGACATCACCCCAGATGATTGGTGGTTTCACCCCGCGCATACCGTATGATTGTACCCAACCATTTTTAGAGAAGAGGTAACCTGACAAGTTTTGACCGAAGTACTCAACCATGTCATTACGCTCAAACTCACCGTGAACAAGGACATCAAAGTCGATATCTTCTTGCCATTTAATCCATTCATCGATCGTTTCAGCAAGGAAAGCGTCGTACTCTTCTTGAGACAATTCACCTTTACGGTAAGCCAAACGTTTAGCACGAACTTCTTTTGTTTGAGGGAATGAACCGATAGTTGTTGTTGGAAGAGCTGGAAGTTTGAAAGCTTCTTCTTGGATAGCTTCACGTTCTGCAAAAGCTGGCAAACGAGTGTAGTCTGCGTCTGTCAAGCCAGCTATACGCGCACGAAGTTCTGCATTTTCACCCACACGCTCAGTCGCAAAGAGTTCTTTATTTGCTGCAAGAGCTTCTGCTCCTTGACCGTTGCGGATAGCATCCAAATCACGGATTTCATCCAATTTTTCAACCGCAAAAGCAAAGTGGTTCAAGATAGCTGGTTCAAATTCTTCATTAGCTGTTGTGAATGGCACATGAAGAAGTGAGCATGAGCTTGTCAAGACAATGTTTTCAGCTGGGATTTGCTCAAGAACAGCCAAGCTCTTTTCGTAGTTGTTACGCCAGATGTTTTTACCATTGACAATACCTGCATAGAGAGTCTTGTCTGCTGGGAAACCACCTTTAACAAGTTCAAGAGTTTTCTTACCTTCAACGAAGTCCAAACCGATAGCATCAACTGGCAAGTTTACAAGGTCAGCGTAAACGTCACGAACGTCTCCGAAGTAAGTTTGAAGCAAGACTTCGAGACCTTTTTTGTCAGCCAAAAGTTTGTTGTAGAGGTTCAAGAAGAGTGCTTTTTCTTCGGCTGTCAAGTCTTTGACAAGAGCAGCTTCGTCCAATTGGATGCGAGTTGCACCAAGTTCAGCCAATTTTGCAAAAACTTCTTGGTAAGCAGCCACTAAGCTGTCTACGAAGTCTTCTGCTTTCACACCTTCTTCAAAGTCTGACAATTGAAGGAAAGTGAATGGACCTACAAGAACAGGACGAGTGTTCAATCCAAGTTCTTTAGCTTCTTGGAACTCATCGAAGATCTTGTGACCTGCAAGTTTGACTTGAGTGTCTTTTTCAAATTTAGGAACGATGTAGTGGTAGTTGGTGTTGAACCATTTCTTCATTGGAAGGGCGCGAACGTCCCCTTTTTCTCCTTGGTAACCACGACCCAAAGCGAAGTAGCGCTCAAGGTCAGACAAGTCCAAGTTTTGAACTGAAGCAGGTACCACGTTGAAAAGGAAAGCTGCATCTAGGAAGTTGTCATAGTGAGAAAAGTCATTTGATGGAATTTCAGTGATGCCTTTTTCTTTGACAATGTTCCAGTGTTTCGCACGCAAGTCTTTTGCAGCTGCAAGGAGTTCTTCTTCTGAGATTTCTTTTCTAAAGTATTTTTCAGTTGTAAATTTTAATTCGCGGAATTCGCCCAAACGAGGGAAACCGATGATTGTAGTTGACATGATGTGTCCTCCAAAATTTGTTGTTGAAACTATCTTAACAGAAAAGAAATCATCTGTATAATTGTAAAAAATTAGGCTTTGATATAGTTTGAAACTATATCTCCGTTTTGAACAAAAGAAAAAGACCTGAGACAAATGCCTCAAATCCTTTGTGTAGCTTGTTTTATAGGCGTATTCCGGTTAGAATGCTCAAACGCGTTATTAGTAATTCTTATAAGTGACTATGGCTTGTTATTAGAAAAGACTATAAGTCAATCCCCTTCTCTCGGAGATTGACCAGGCACTCCTCATAGTATGTAGCATCATGCTCACTATAGATAGGACTTTTCAGCTTTTCCTCTACTAAATCTTGATAAGGAGGGCAGGTCTTACCTCGGTAGTTCTTGTCCAGCCACTCTGGACTGACCTTAAAGCCTCGTTTACCCATCTCCTCCATAATCAAGTCATGATAGGCATAGAGACGATAGGGCGAGTGGGTAAAGACGTAGTCAACCGTCGAATGCTTTCTGCCCCAACCGTTGCCACGAAGAGCGCAGCATTCTCGATGCTGCCCCAAAAGTTGAGGACGAGGAAGCTGTGAAATCAAAGCCTCATGCCAAAGTCTCATGACAATCTCCTTTCAGTAACGTTGAATGTTGCAAATAGGTATTTGGATAGCGATCAAGCAAGTCTCGAGTCTTAGCAATCAAGTCTTCCTGAGAACCCTGACCAAAGCGGTAGCGATCAAGCAAGAGCATATAGTCCTTGCGCTCAGCATCTGTCGCTTTCTTTTTAAAATAGCCCCAAATATGCTGAAAGGCATTGCAAACCTGACCCCTGTGTTCTGGAATCTGGCAGGCACGGTCAATCATCTCCTGAACCTGACTCACCTCCACCTCTTCATTCTTGAGATACTGACGAATCTCATTGTAAATATTGCTAGAATGACTCAAAACGAGGTATTTGTTTCTAGCCCAGAGTTGTTGGCAAAGGGAACGTTGGTTGTTAGTTTCCATCTTTCTCCTTACTTTCTATCAGTTTCCAGGAAATATGGAAACAAAGTTGTATTTAAAAAATGAGTGAATTATAAGCGAATCAATATTTTTTGTAGCTCCTGATTTTTCTAATAAATCGTGTTCGACAACCCCTTAAATACCTGAATAAGTCTCTACTAACAACTGAATCTTACGTAAAACTTCTTGCTTTTTCCGTTCACGCGCTCCCTGTCTACGAGAAGTTGGTGGAATAATCGAATCCAAATCAGTCCCACTATTTTCAGCATAACCTCGTTGAATTGATTTGTCGATAAACAATTGATAGTCATCTACAAGTTTCTCAGCCTCAGCGAGGTCTTGAATCGCGATTTTCTTGCGCTCCTTGCCATATTCGTAGAAAGCATGGATAATCCCATCATGGTCTTTCAATTTTTGCAAATCGGTGTCATTGATAAATCCAATAACCAACTCTTCTTTGGCACGGATATCAATACTAGAACGAATCACACGACTAACTTCTGCTTTCATTACTTCTTTAGACTCAGAATTCTTCGATTTTTCAACAATCAATGCCAAGATATAGTCTAGGTTAATCTCATCAGTTTTTAGTAATTCAATTTCAAATTCAACATCTGAAAGGTCAATCTCTAAATCTTTAATCTTTTCATAGTGTTTAAGGTTCAAAAACTCATCTCGAATTTCCACATAGGCACTTCTTAAATCCTGAAGATAACCTTCTGAAATAGGTTTGTCGATTTCTTGGAATTCATCATAATTTCGAAGAACATTATCAAGTTTCAACAACTCACCAAATAACTTAACAAACTCTTTTTTCTCATGCTCTGTCTCAATTTCTTGCGGGTTCGGGAATCTTTCCAAAATTTCCTGACAGACTGTAGTATATCCTTTGACCTCAATACCTGTTACTTGGTCAACGAAACCATCCATGTATTCACTAAAACTTTTTTCTAAGATGATTTCAAGCTTATTTGTATCTCCAAAAGTCTTAATAGCTTCTTGCGTAGCCTTTTCTAAATCACGGAAACAAACGATATTGCCAAAAGGTTTAACCTCGTTAAAAATTCGATTAGTTCTAGAGAATGCCTGAATCAATCCATGATAACGAAGATTTTTATCGACAAAGAGAGTATTCATTGTTGGAGCATCAAATCCCGTCAAGAACATTCCCACTACAATCAGTAAATCCACTTCCTTAGACTTAACTCGTTTTGAAAGGTCTCGATAATAATTTTGAAACTCTTTCCCATCAGTCGAAAAGTTGGTCTTGAACATTTGATTATAGTCATAGATTGCTTTAGAAAGAAACTCTTTAGATGAAAGAGACATGGCTGTATCTTGAGGGTCTAGCTCTTCATCTTGAATCTCTCCATAAGCTGACTGTTCTTCGTTAGGCGCAAAGCTAAAGATAGTAGCGACCTTCAAACGCTTAACTTCTGGTAGAGTTGCCTGTTGCTGCTGGAGTTCTTCATAGTATAGTTTTGCTGCTTCAATACTTTGTACAGCCAACATAGCATTAAAACCTTGCATCTTTTTTTGTTTATGAGTGTAATATTTACTCCGATGCGTCTTGTCATTATAAACTCTCAACAGGTACTCTGTAATGGTTGCTATCCGTTCTGGATGCAATAGGAACTCCTTCTCCATCTTTTTGAGTTTCTTCTCATCAATCTCTTGACCAACTGCTTTTTCAGCTTCTCTATACTTGTTTATTTCAGGCTTGATATAGTTATAGTCGACTTTGAACTTCAAGACTTTTTTATCTCGAATAGCATCTGTTATAACGTAGTTATGAAGTTGCTCTCCAAAAACCTCTTGTGTTGTTTCTCCTGTTAAGCTATTTTCTGGGAAAATCGGAGTACCTGTAAATCCAAATAAAGCATACTGTTTAAAAGCTTTTTTGATACGCTTTTGCGCCTTTCCAAACTGGGAGCGATGGCACTCGTCAAAAATCAAGACACATTTCTTACTGTAGATTTCATGATTTGGATTTGCTGTTATAAATTTATTTAACTTCTGAATAGTTGTGACAACGATTTTACCATCATTTTCTTCAATATTACGTTGGAGTTCTTTTGTATTGTTACTACCATTTACTGAATTTGGTTGGAATTTTTGATATTCCTTCATGGTTTGATAATCTAGGTCTTTTCTATCCACCACAAATATCACTTTATCAATATAGTCCAACTCTGTTGCTAAACGAGCGGTCTTAAAGCTGGTCAAAGTTTTCCCAGAACCCGTCGTATGCCAGATATAGCCACAAGCATTAATCGTACCGAAATTCTTCATTTCATTTGTGGAATGAATCTTTCGTAAAATACTCTCTGTTGCAGCTATCTGATAAGGGCGCATGATGAGCAAGGTATTATCAGCATCAAAGACACAATACTTGGTTAAAACTTCTAAAAGAACTCGTTTGCTCAAAAAGGTAACAGCAAAGTCTTCCAGGTCGTGAATTGTTTTATTTTTGCGGTCTGCCCATTCACAAGTGAACTCATAATGATTTTTATTTTGAGCCGTTGTATTGGCAAAATAGCGTGTATAAGTACCATTCGAAATAACAAAAATCTGAATATACTTATACAAAGAATTCTCGCTATTGAAACTTTCCTTACTATAACGGTGAAGCTGATTAAAGGCTTCTTGCAGACGAACTCCTCGTCTCTTTAATTCAATCTGAACTAATGGAAGACCATTCACTAAAATCGTGACATCATAACGGTTGGTATGGCTACCCACTTGGGTCACTTGGTTGATGACCTGCATGCTGTTGTTATGAATGTTTTTCTTATCAAGGATGAAAATATTTTTAATTCGTCCATCATCAAAGACAAAATCATAGATATAATTCTCTTGGATTTTTCGAGTTTTTTCAACTAATCCTTCATTGGGACAATCCAGATACTCTACTACAAAGCGATCCCACTCAGCATTCGTAAAAGTCACCTTATTGAGTTTTTCTATTTGCACCTTTGCATTTGCTAAGAGCTCTTCAGGTGTATGAATATTTAAGCGTTCATAGTTGAGATGATTCACCAAATCAGAAATTAACTGATTTTCTAAATCAGCCTCTGTCTGATATTCTCTATCCGTACGATACTCTGGTTGATACTCAGCCAAGAGAATCCCTTCATTTGTTTCCGCAATTACTTCATGTATTTTTGAATAGTCAACCATAGCATGCTTCCTTTTTTTGTTTTAATTGAGATCCTATCTCATAATGATTAAAGAATTTATCTAGTAAAGTTTAATAATTGTTCTCTCCAGTATTCATACTGTTTCTGTCTTAGTTCAATTTCCTTTGGAAGGCCCTCAGAAAGAGAGTTGGTTAAGGTGTTAAAATTATCAAGAGTGGAGACGATTCTTACTTGTTCGGAAAGGGGCGGTAAGATAAACTTATATTGCATAATAGCTTGCTTATCTCCTCGGGGCATCTTAGAACCTTTTGAATATTGCACATTATAATAAAAGAATCGATCATCTGACAAAATATAATATAAATATTTGTTTTCCATACAAGAGATTATAGAATTGTGAACTGTCAAGACATCTCCACTTGTCCCACCAACTTGATTCGAAAACCAAATTTTTTTGAGATAAGGTCTGATATTACCAATCAGTATATCACCCTGATTATAGGTTGTAACACTTCCTTGATCAGGTAAAAATGTAGCAACTGCTTTCCCTTTTCTATCTTGCAACAAATTATCAACTCCAACATAAGTTTCAGGAGTTAAATCTGCCACACTAATCCTCTTTTGACTATATTCTGCAACTGCTCCCAACTTCACTCGAATTGGTCCAAATACCCACTGTAAAAGCTTGATAATAGCGGAGTTGTCCCACTCCTCTACTCTACTCTCAGTGTACACGCCTTCGGCGGCGAATGTCAAGAGTTTTTCTCTAAAAAAATCGTACTGTTTTTGACGTAGTTCAATCTCCTTGGGCAGTCCGATGTTGAGGTCATGACAAATCGTATCAAAGTTGTCTAAAACTTGAACAATGCGAGATTGAATTTCGAGGGAAGGGACTGGAATTTTAAATTTTTCAGTATCATTACTAGAAATTTGTGGCATCTGCATATTATTAGCGATGTTTTGAAAATGTTCTTTATTATGAACTAAGTAATGATAAATATATCTTAAATTGATATTTTCATTGTCTGAACTGTATGACCAAAATTCATTTTTAAAACTAAATGGTTCTGTGCAGTATTCAAAATCAATAATTCCACGAGATTTTACAACAATTGCCTCTTCTGTGTGAATATCATTATCGGGAATATCTCCATAGTTCACATCAGCGTAAGTCTTTCCTCCTGCAAAGATACGGATTGGCGCACCATCTTTGTGAAGTAATTTCATCTGACTAGCTGTAATTTTAGTTCCTTTTCCTTTTTTAAGACATTCGTTCAACTTCTTCCACTCTACCTGATAAACTTCGTCCTCAAATGATAAGAGTTTATCTCGATAATAAGAATATTGCTTTTTACGTGAGGTCAATTCTGAGGTCAATTCTGTAACATAATCGGTGAATTTGTCAAGTATTTGTACGATTTTTTCTTGAATTTCTAAGGGAAGAATGGGGATTTTGATTTTCCCCATAACATTAGACATCAGTTTTGGATTTCCCATTCCAGATGAAACATATTTCTTAGTTGAAATCGCTAAATAATAATAAACAAACTTTGTAAGGAGTTGGGCACTATTAATCTCTACTAATCCACAGACATTGGTGATACTAAATTTTCCTTTGCGATAAAAAACTGTTCCAGCGTTTGCCCCATCAGTTGTCCAAGTTATATATTCTCCATCGTATTCAAAACTTGAAATTCTTCCAATTTCCCCATTGTTAGCTGTTTGAGAAGAATATACTGGATATTCTCCTTTATTTTCTTCTAAGAACTGTTTTGACATTACCTTGCCACGAGATAATTTCGCTACATTTTTATCCCCCAACTCTTTCCATTCAACAGGACAGTTTTGGATTTCTTCTAGGATGTTCATTAGTTACCTCCTTCCTTGGCTAGATTTTCAATACTTTTGATTTCCTTGAGATAATCTTTTTCAACTTGACTGAGGGTCTTGGCTTGGTAGCTCTTATATTCCTTATCTACTTTATGCTTCATCTGTTCACGAGAGATAGAACCACTATTGTCCAGCAAGTCTTCTCCAGTAGCCTGAAGTATTCGATCAACGTGAGCCACCCAGTCAGCCATGGTCATGACTTCTTCTCGCTCTGCCTGTCTTTCAGCAAAGTCTAGATATCCTGATACAAGCTGGTTAAGCCCACGGAGTTCCTTTTCTGTCAGATAATTCTTGGCAACTTTTGCTTCAGATAGAGTAGGGAGGTCGCCCTTAAAGGTAGTTAAGCCCAGAAACTCCTTTTCACTATCAATACGATTGTAGATTAGTTCGCTGGCAGTATTGTGGTGAATAGCATAATGCATCTTGTTTTGAACCGTCGCAAAGAACTTCTTTGCCTCTGGTGAATTTGCATTGTAGTCGCTTGATGTAGCAAAGAGATCCAAGACCTGACGGTAAAAGACTTTTTCACTCGAGCGAATGTCTCGGATTCTTTCAAGGAGTTCTTTAAAGTAAGAGCCTCCACCCAAGTTTTTCAAGCGCTCATCATCCATGGCAAAGCCTTTGATCAGATACTCTTTTAAGACTGTCGAAGCATAGTGTCTGAACTGGATTCCACGAGGGGAACGCACACGATAACCAATCGCCAAAATCATATCGAGATTATAAAAGGCGACTTTTTTTGACTGAGTTTTACCAGCCATTGCACCGTGTCGAGTGGTTGTCAACTGATAGTTGACAACCACTGCTTCATCCAATTCACAGTCTTCAAAGATAGCCTTGATATGTTTACTAATATTTTGCTTGGAAGTTTGAAAGAGCTCAGCTAGTTCTTGTTGGCTCAGCCAAACCGTTCCATTATCCAAATGAAGTTCAATAGCAGACTCCCCGTCATCAGTTCTATAGAGAATCACATCATTTGCCATAGCTCAGCTCCTCTACAATCTTGTCTATCTCTGCACGCAAGTGGTCAATTTTGGCAACAGTCTCAGCTATTTCTTTATTGAGAACATCTATATCAATCTTCTCACGTGTATCTTCTTGTTCGACATAGGTTGAAACAGATAGGTTATAATCCTGCTCTGAACCAATCACATCATTATCAACAAGAGCAGATTTATAGTCAACATTTTGATAATTAGAGAATAATTCAACTATATGTTCGATATTGCTATCCGTCAAAACATTGTTGTTAGTTTCTTTTTTGAATTCCTTACTCGCATCGATAAAGAGCGTTTTGTTCTCTAGTTTATTTTTTGCCAAAACCAAGATCGTCGTTGCGATAGAAGTTCCAAAGAAGAGATTGTCTGGAAGAGAAATCACTGCTTCAACAAAGTTGTTATCTACTAGATACTGACGAATGGTCTTTTCAGCTCCTCCACGATAGAAAATTCCTGGAAAACATACAATAGCAGCTCGACCTTTATTGGACAAGTGATTTAGACTATGCATGATAAAGGCAAAGTCAGCTTTTGACTTAGGAGCTAGCTTACCAGCTGGCGCAAAGCGGTCATCATTTATTAGAGTTGGATCTCCATCTCCCACCCATTTGACAGAATACGGGGGGTTAGAAACGATAGCATCAAATGGTTTTTCTTCTAAATGTTGAGGATTTAAAAGGGTATCTCCTCGCTTAATATCAAAGTTATTGTAGTTGATATTGTGCAAGAACATATTCATACGAGCCAAGTTATAGTTCGTCATGTTAATTTCTTGACCAAAGAATCCATCTTCTAGAATATGGTCTTCATATTGTTTTTTCATTTGAAGAAGAAGAGAGCCTGAACCACATGTTGGGTCATAGACCTTGTTAATCTTGTCCTTGCCGACCATCACTAGGCGAGCTAGTAGTTTAGAGACTGTCTGAGGTGTGAAAAATTCACCCCCACTTTTTCCTGCATTACTAGCATAGTTGGAAATCAAGAACTCATAAGCATCCCCAAAGGCATCGATGTCATTTTCCTCAAAGTTGCCAAAGTTAATACTATTGATACCATTTAGAATGTCAGAAAGTCGTTTATTTTTTTCTGGAACAGTTCCACCAAGGATATTGCTTCGTGTATCCAAGTTATCAAACAAACCTTTGATATCATCCTCTGATTTGAAGCCAATCGCTGATTTCTCAATAGCTTGGAAAATATTGGCCAAGTCTTCGTTTAAATTTTCATTTTGCGAGGCATTCTCGACAACATTTTTAAATAGTTGACTCGGAAGAATAAAGAATCCCTTATCCTCAACTGTTCCTGGTTTGAAATCTTGCTCAGCTTCTTGGTCACTCAATTCAGCATAACGAAATTCTAAGTCGCCAGCTTCATGCTCAGCGCGGTCAAAATAATCAGCCATATGCTCTGAAATAAAGCGATAGAAAAGGATACCTAGGATATATTGCTTAAAATCCCAACCATCTACAGCACCACGAACATCGTCCGCAATCGCCCAAATTTTACGATGCAGCTCCTTGCGTTCTGCATTTTCTTTACTTGCCATTTTTACTTCCCTTATTAAATAAATGTATTATCTCTTTATTTTATCATATTTTAAGAAAACCTACTCGAAGGGAGAAGAGCGAGTGGGGGATGAACTATTTTTAAATATGATTTTATAATTGCACTCTATAAATTCAATTATTTTTTGACTTTATTAAGGTAGTAGCTCTTTGTTCATACGGTCCTTATCATCACTCTTTATAAATACAACATTACGTTTCCCTGTTAACTCTATCAGTTTTTCTTTCCCAAGGATGATTGCGAGATTCTTAATAATCGAACGTTTAGCATGCTCATCAAAATAAGTAAAAATGAATCTAGAATTATATTTCCTTGTTTTTGTTAATTCAAAACATTTTTGAAATATCTCTTTATCTAGAGGATCTACAGAGTGACCAAACACAACTATATTTTTAGAAGTACCTTGGATGGTTTGTAAATTGCTTCCTGGGATATCTCTTTTCTTTAAATTTCTTATACCAAAAAAATCCTCAAACTTTTTTCCAGTTTCTTTAACAACTCGTTGATAGTATTTCTGGTAAGGAATCAAATCACTATTAACATTAATTTCTTTATCTTCAATTCCAAAAACCATAGTATTGATACGACTGAAAGTTCTATCTAAATCAATTCGCCCATGTATGAAATGAGTTTTCTCCTCAGAAGTCCCAAATAAATACCCTGATGTATTAGTATAATTAAAGTTTAGAACCGAAGAATTTGATAAATCTGATATTGCATTTAGAGCTGTTGGCCTTGCTTCAATCTTTTGAACATCAAAATCTATATAATCTAAATAAGACAGATAGATTTCTAGTAGTTCAATTAATAAATCAAGTGACTTGACGAAGATAAGCTCAAGATGCTCTATTAGCTGCTCTTTTTCTGTATTCTCGAATTCTGTCCTTTTGATTTCTTCTTCAATTACTTCAACTAGATAATGTTTTGCATTGTAATTACTAATATCTGGAAGAATATTATCAAACTCATTATAATTAGCATATCCAGTACATTCAAATAATACTTCACTATTTTCTTTAAAATACATCATTGCATCTGTAAGTTTAGAAATCATAATTTCAATATTAGACCAATTTTCACCAAGCGTATCTTTATTTTTATTAATAAATTTCAAATATAAATTATCTTTGTATTTCTCAATACTAATATTTTTATCTTTTAGAAACT
Source organism: Streptococcus mitis (assembly GCF_047462815.1). Lineage (GTDB taxonomy): Bacteria > Bacillota > Bacilli > Lactobacillales > Streptococcaceae > Streptococcus > Streptococcus mitis_DO. The sequence goes on along the minus strand of NZ_JASHFB010000002.1, from coordinate 48,721 downwards.
CCAGTAATTTCTCATCTGGATTAGAAAATAATTGTTTTTCAAACGCAATAAAATCTGTATACTTTGTTTTTCGACCCATTGCAATATCAAAACCATTACCAAGAATTAAGATTGTATCTGCCATGAATTTTTCTCCTCTATATAATAGATAATTAATTATATTATACCACGAAACCACAAAAATCCCCTTAGAAATCCGCTTCTAAGGGGTTATCTTTATCCTACTGCTTGAGCTGGTTCTGCTGGTTTGGTCTTTTTATCTTTTTTGCTACTAGCGATAAGACGGCGCTTGCTATCTCGGATGCTATTGAGTTCCTTGAGGAGTTGAGTCAGGTGTTTCTTTTCAGGGTAGGCTTCTGCACTGGCTGAAGACCTCAAAATTTTCTCAGATAAGCTATTCGAAACGTAGAATACTTTTAAATTTATGGAATTACAATCATTCGAGACTTAGAATGCATATAAAATTTAGGGAATAGGCCTATTCTAAGTCTCGAAGGCCTATATTCTCATCTATTTCTCATCAAAAACACTCATTCCCCCTTTCTCCTCCAAAATATGGTATAGTAGAAATATACTATCTATGAGGAGTTTACATGTCACAGGATAAACAAATGAAAGCTGTTTCTCCCCTTCTGCAGCGAGTTATCAACATCTCATCGATTGTCGGTGGGGTTGGGAGTTTGATTTTCTGTATTTGGGCTTATCAGGCTGGGATTTTACAGTCTAAGGAAACCCTCTCTGCCTTTATCCAGCAGGCAGGTATCTGGGGGCCACCTCTCTTTATCTTTTTACAGATTTTACAGACTGTCGTTCCTATCATTCCAGGAGCCTTGACCTCCGTCGCTGGGGTCTTTATCTACGGTCACATCATCGGTACTATCTACAACTATATCGGAATCGTGATTGGCTGTGCCATTATCTTTTATCTGGTGCGCCTCTACGGAGCTGCCTTTGTTCAGTCTGTCGTCAGTAAGCGCACCTATGACAAGTATATCGGCTGGTTGGATAAGGGCAATCGTTTTGACCGTTTCTTTATTTTTATGATGATTTGGCCCATTAGTCCAGCTGACTTTCTCTGTATGCTGGCTGCCCTGACCAAGATGAGTTTCAAGCGCTATATGACCATCATCATTCTGACCAAACCCTTTACCCTCGTGGTTTATACCTACGGTCTAACCTATATTATCGACTTCTTCTGGCAAATGCTTTGACATGTAAAAAATCCGTTTGGTTTCCCAAGCGGATTTTGTGCTTTATTTTGAAACTTCTTTTGCAAGAACAAAGTTCCCAAGTGTGGCAGAACCATTTCCTGCGACTGCGGGCGTTACAATGTAATCACGCACATCTGGTACTGGTAGGTAACCATTGAGAAGAGATGTAAATTTCTCACGGACACGGTCCAGCATGTGTTGTTGAGCCATGACCCCTCCACCAAAGACAATCACGTCTGGGCGGAAAGTCACTGTCGCATTAACCGCAGCTTGAGCGATATAGTAGGCTTGAACATCCCAAACAGGGTTATTGAGTTCAATATTTTCCCCACGAACACCTGTACGAGCTTCCAAACTTGGACCAGCTGCATAGCCTTCCAAACATCCCTTATGGAAAGGACAAACGCCCTTAAACTCTTTTTCAATATCCATTGGGTGTCTAGCCACATAGTAGTGACCCATCTCAGGGTGACCCACACCACCGATAAACTCGCCACGTTGGATGACACCTGCACCGATACCTGTACCGATTGTGTAATAAACCAAGTTTTCGATACGGCCACCAGCATTGTTACGGGCAACCACTTCACCATAAGCAGAGCTGTTTACGTCTGTAGTGAAGTACATTGGCACGTTTAGAGCGCGACGAAGGGCACCAAGCAAGTCCACATTTGCCCAGTTTGGTTTTGGAGTCGTCGTGATAAAGCCATAAGTTTTTGAGTTTTTATCAATATCAATCGGACCAAATGAACCAACTGCAAGACCAGCAAGGTTATCGAATTTTGAGAAGAACTCGATGGTTTTATCGATTGTTTCGATTGGAGTTGTTGTTGGAAATTGTGTTTTTTCCACAACGTTAAAGTTTTCATCACCGACAGCACAAACAAACTTTGTACCGCCCGCTTCCAAGCTTCCATATAATTTTGTCATGATAAACCTCTTGTTTTTATTTTCTTTATTATAGCATATTTCGAAAGTCTAAATTTCTCTATTTTTTAGATTTTCCTCTGTAAATCTTACCATTCAAGCAAAAACGAACAAACATGTCATTTGTTCGTTTTCACATTAGAGAGGATTGATTAGATTTTCACTTCGATCACAGCATCCCCCTTCGCAACTGAACCTGTTGCGACTGGAGCTACTGAAGCGTAGTCAGCTGTATTTGTAACGATAACCATTGTTGTATCATCAAGTCCAGCTGCAGCGATTTTGTTTGAATCAAATGTTCCAAGAACATCTCCTGCTTTCACCTTGTCACCTTGAGCAACTTTTGCTTCAAAACCGTCACCGTTCATAGATACAGTGTCAATACCAACGTGGATCAAAACTTCAGCACCATCAGTTGTTTTCAAACCAAAAGCGTGTCCTGTTGGAAATGCGATTGAAACTTCAGCATCAGCTGGTGCATATACCACGCCTTGGCTAGGTTTCACAGCGATACCTTGTCCCATAGCTCCGCTTGAGAAGACTGGGTCATTGACATCAGCAAGAGCGACAACATCACCGACGATAGGAGTTACAAGTGTTTCATTTTGAAGAGATGCTGGAATGTTACCAGTTGTTTCTTCTTGGACCAAACGTTCTGTCTCTACTTCAGTAGCAACCTCTTTTTCATCCTCATAACCAAACATGTAAGTAAGAGCAAAACCAAGTGCAAATGATACAGCTACCATAAGAAGGTATTGTAGAAGTTGTCCATTCCCAATGTAAAGCATTGTACCAGGGATGATTGTGATACCATTACCAGTACCAGCAAGACCTAGGATTGAAGCAAGTCCACCACCGACTGCACCAGCAATCAATGAAAGAAAGAACGGTTTACGGTAACGCAAGTTAACCCCGAAGATAGCTGGCTCAGTAATACCAAGGAAGGCAGATAGAGCAGCTGGGAAAGCAAGAGTTTTAAGTTTTGGATTTTTAGTTTTCACACCAACGGCAACAGTTGCAGCACCTTGAGCAGTCATAGCTGCAGTAATGATAGCGTTGAATGGGTTAGCATGGTCAGCAGCAAGCAATTGAACTTCAAGCAAGTTGAAGATGTGGTGAACACCTGATACGACGATCAATTGGTGAACTCCACCGATTAAGAAACCACCAAGACCGAACGGCAAGTTAAGGAGTGCTTTTGTTCCAAGAAGGATGTAGTTTTCAACAACGTGGAAGACTGGTCCGATGATAAACAAACCAAGAATTGACATGACCAAAAGTGTTACGAATGGTGTTACCAAGAGGTCAAGAACGTCTGGAACAACTTTACGAACAGCTTTTTCAAACTTAGCTCCGACAACCCCGATGATGAAGGCTGGAAGAACTGAACCTTGCAGACCTACAACTGGGATAAATCCGAAGAACTGCATTGCAGTTACTTCACCACCAGAAGCAACGGCCCAGGCATTTGGAAGTGAGCCAGATACGAGCATCATACCAAGAACGATACCAACGGCTGGATTACCACCGAATACGCGGAATGTTGACCAAACAACCAAACCTGGCAAGATAATAAAGGCTGTATCAGTCAAGATTTGAGTGTAAGTTGTCACATCTTCTGGAAGTGTCATCCCAAGAGCAGTCAAGAGACCACGAACACCCATGAAGAGACCAGTTGCTACGATAACTGGAATGATTGGTACGAATACGTCACCGAAAGTACGGATGGCACGTTGGAACCAATTCCCTTGTTTAGCAGCTTCTGCTTTCATATCTTCTTTAGAAGATGTTGGCAAACCAAGAGCTACTACCTCATCGTACATCTTGTTTACTGTTCCTGTACCAAAGATGATTTGGTATTGACCTGAGTTAAAGAAAGCACCTTGAACTTTTTCCAAGTTCTCGATAGCATCCTTATTGATTTTCGCTTCATCTTTTACCATAACACGGAGGCGAGTCGCACAGTGAGCTACACTGTTGACGTTCTCACGTCCACCCAAGGCTTCGATGACTTTTTTTGCAATTTCTGTATTGGTCATTTGCAAAAATCTCCTTATAAAAAAATTTGTTCTTGTTTGAAAGCGATTTTACTCGCCCTACGAGTATTATTTTATCATCTTTCAAAAATATGTCAAGCGTTTTGCAGAAAAAATATTCTATCCACTTAGTAAGCTCGCTTTAGATTGATTGATTTTGACTGTTTTAGCAGGAATTCCTTAAAAAACAAGTTTGAAATCTTAGTTAAAAGGCTTTTGTTTCATTATCTTTCATATTTTCTTGAAAAGTTGATTAATTTCCTGCTTTAAATTTATGATAAACGTTTAACAGTTTTTTCTCTTTTTTAACATAAAAGTCTTGCTTTTTTTTCCGAAAACGGTTACTATTAAATGTGATAAGATTTTTGGAGGAATGAAAGAATGGAATGGACAACTGAGCGTCGTTACAGACTTTATCAAGATTGGACGCAAGAAGAAATTCAAAATATAAAGGAAAATATGGCTCAATCTCCATGGCATACTCATTACCATGTTGAGCCAAAAACAGGACTTCTCAACGATCCAAATGGCTTTTCCTACTTTGATGGGAAGTGGGTTGTTTTTTATCAAAACTTTCCTTTTGGTGCAGCCCACGGTTTGAAATCTTGGGTGCAGTTGGAAAGTGATGATTTGATTCACTTTAAAGAAACTGGAATCAAAGTTTTACCAGATACTCCATTAGATAGCCACGGTGCCTACTCTGGTTCTGCTATGCAGTTTGGCGATCAGTTATTCCTATTTTATACAGGAAATGTTCGCGATGAAAACTGGATCCGTCACCCTTACCAGATTGGGGCTTTGATGGACAAGGATGGAAAGATTACGAAGATTGACAAGATTTTGATTGACCAGCCAGCAGACTCTACAGACCACTTCCGCGATCCGCAAATTTTTAACTTTAAAGGTCAATATTATGCCATCGTCGGTGGACAGGACTTGGAGAAAAAAGGCTTCGTCCGTCTCTACAAGGCTGTAGACAACGACTATACAAACTGGCAAGCCGTTGGCAACCTTGACTTTGCTAACGACCGTACCGCCTACATGATGGAATGTCCAAATCTGTTCTTTGTAGGGGAACAACCTGTCCTTCTCTACTGCCCACAAGGATTGGATAAGAAGGTTCTAGACTACGATAATATCTTTCCAAATATGTATAAGATTGGGGCTTCCTTTGACCCTGAAAATGCTAAAATGGTAGATGTATCTCAACTTCAAAACATGGACTATGGTTTCGAAGCCTATGCAACTCAAGCCTTCAACGCTCCTGATGGACGTGCTCTAGCAGTTAGCTGGCTTGGCTTGCCAGATGTTTCTTACCCTTCTGACCGTTTTGACCACCAAGGAACCTTCTCTTTGGTCAAGGAACTCACTATCAAAGACGGCAAACTCTACCAATACCCAGTCGCAGCTATCAAGGACCTTCGTGCTACTGAAGAAGCCTTCTCAAACCGTGCCCAAACCAAGAACACTTACGAACTTGAACTCAACTTGGAAGCGAATAGCCAGAGCGAGATTGTCTTACTTGCTGATCAAGAAGGCAAGGGACTTTCCATCAACTTTGACCTTGTAAATGGTCAAGTGACAGTAGATCGTAGCCAGGCTGGTGAACAGTATGCCCAAGAATTTGGAACTACACGTTCTTGCCCTATCGAGAATCAGGCTACTACTGCTACAATCTTCATCGATAACTCTGTCTTTGAAATTTTCATCAATAAAGGAGAAAAAGTATTTTCTGGTCGTGTCTTCCCACATGCGGACCAAAATGGGATCCTAATTAAATCTGGAAACCCAACTGGAACTTACTATGAATTAGATTATGGTCGCAAAACTAACTGATGTCGCCAAACTTGCAGGCGTCAGCCCTACTACCGTTTCTCGGGTTATCAATAAAAAAGGCTATTTATCAGAGAAAACCATTCAAAAGGTTAATGAAGCCATGCGGGAATTGGGCTATAAACCCAACAACCTAGCTCGTAGTCTGCAAGGAAAATCAGCTAAGTTAATCGGCCTGATTTTCCCCAATATTTCCAACGTTTTCTATGCAGAATTGATTGATAAGCTGGAGCACCAACTCTTCAAAAATGGTTACAAGACCATCATCTGCAACAGTGAGCACGATTCTGAGAAGGAACGCGAATACATCGAAATGTTGGAAGCCAATCAGGTGGACGGCATCATTTCGGGTAGTCACAACTTGGGAATCGAAGACTACAATCGAGTGACAGCACCAATTATTTCCTTTGACCGAAACCTATCGCCAGACATTCCTGTCGTTTCCTCTGACAACTACGCTGGTGGGGTTCTCGCAGCCCAGACATTGGTTAAGACAGGTGCCCAGTCTATCATCATGATTACAGGTAATGACAATTCCAATTCGCCAACTGGACTACGCCACGCTGGTTTTGCATCTATTCTCCCCAAAGCACCTATTATCAATGTTTCCAGTGACTTTTCTCCTGTCAGAAAAGAAATGGAAATCAAAAATATCTTGACTCGTCAAAAACCAGATGCCATTTTTGCTTCAGATGATTTGACAGCTATTTTGGTCATTAAAATTGCTCAAGAGCTGGGCATTTCTGTCCCTGAAGAGCTCAAGGTCATCGGCTATGATGGAACCTACTTTATCGAGAATTACTACCCTCAATTGACTACTATCAAGCAACCCTTGAAAGAGATTACCCAACTCACTGTTGACCTTCTCTTACAGAAGATCGAAGGCAAGGAAGTCGCAACAACCGGTTACTTCTTACCAGTTACTCTATTGCCTGGAAAAAGTATTTAATACTCAATGAAAATCAAAGAGCAAACTAGGAAGCTAGCCACAGGCTGTACTTGAGTACGGCAAGGCGAAGCTGACGTGGTTTGAATTTGATTTTCGAAGAGTATAAGCACAAGAAAACTCAGACCGATCAGTCTGAGTTTTTTATGATCTTAAATTTTCGAGATAGCTCTGGGCTGTCTCTAAGTTAAAGGTTTTATCTGCGATGAGTCGCTCAACTAAGGGAGCTACCTCGGACTCACTGGCACCTGCTAGGAGTGCCAAGGATTTGGCCTGCAATTTCATGTGGCCTTGCTGGATTCCTGTACTCACCAAGGCTTTGAGGGCCGCAAAGTTTTGGGCGAGACCGATAGAAACGATAAGCTGGGCTAATTCTTTGGCAGAAGGATTTCCCAGTAGCTCATGACTGAGGGCTACACGAGGGTTGAGGCCGATAGAACCACCCTTGGTCGCTACAGGCATGGGCAGAGTCATCTCACCAACCAATTCTTCTGTTTCCAAGTCTAGGCGCCAAGAGCTAAGACCTTGGTAATGTCCATCTAGACTGGCAAAGGCATGGGCTCCCGCCTCAATGGCACGCCAGTCATTACCAGTGGCAATCAAAATGGCATCAATACCATTAAAAATCCCTTTATTGTGGGTAGTAGCTCGATAAGGATCAGCCTGTGCAAATTGACTAGCCAAAGCTATTTTCTCCGCAATCTCTCGCCCTTGATCCTTTTGGCGACTCAAGTAGCGAAAGGCGATGCGACAGCTTGCTGTCACCAGAGAATCGGTCGCGTAATTAGACAGAATACCCATAAGACTCTGACCCTGACTGAGTTCTTCTAAGACTGGTTTCAAGGCTTCCAACATGGTGTTGAGCATATTGGCTCCCATGGCTTCTTGAGTATCAACATGAAGATAGACGACGAGGAAGTCTGTTTCACCTTTAATCTGATCTACATGCAAATCACGCGCCCCACCTCCACGTTTGACTATAGAAGGATAGGCTTGATTGGCAAGTTCCAAGAGTTCGGCTTTCTTACTGGCAATTTTCTCTTGCGCTTGTTCAGGATTAGCAACTTGATAAAGAGCTACCTGCCCAATCATCCGGCGCTCATGAACCTGAGCAGTAAAGCCACCTGCACGCTTGATGATTTTACTGGCATAGCTGGCCGCAGCAACCACGGACGGTTCTTCTGTCACATAGGGAACTGTGTATTCCTGACCGTTGACAAGGACCTCTGGAACCAGCGAATAAGGCAGAGAAAAAGTTCCCACTACATTCTCACTCAGCTGGTCTGCGACAGTCACGCTAATGTGTTCATCCTGCTCCAGACTGGTTTGTTTTTCAGGACTAAGGAGCGCCTGAGCTTTTAACAACTCGAGGCGCTCTTGGTATGATTTTTTAGAAAATCCATTCCAACTTATCTTCATTATTTTTCAACCTTGTTATAACGGCGTTGGTGGTCAACAATTTCAACCAAGGCAAAATCTTGATTTTCATAGCCAGCAAACTGGGCAGAGTTTGTTTCATCTAAGTCTACTTCCTCAAAGAAGACTTTTTCATAGTCAGCAACAGACAGGGCAGTTCGTTGGTTGAGCTTGTTCAAGCGGTCTTTATCCAGATAAGCTTCATAACCTTCAACCAATTCACCACTGAAGAACTCAGCCACAGCACCACTTCCGTAACTATAAAGGGCAATTTTATCGCCAGCCTTCAAGCTATCTGTATTTTCCAAGAGAGACAAAAGTCCAAGGAAAAGGGAACCTGTATAGATATTCCCTACCTTTTGACTGTAAAGAATAGACTGGTCAAAGTGCTTTTGCAAGAGGTCTTTTTTCTCTTGAGGCAGGCTCTTATCCATGATTTTTTTCAAGCCTTTTAGCGCTAATTTAGGGTAAGGCAAGTGGAAACAAACAGCCGCAAAATCATCCAAAGTAAGCTGGTAGCGTTTTTGGTATTCAAGCCAAGTCGTTTTCAAACTATCCAAATATTGTTGGGTAGAATAGACACCATTTACATAAGGAGTTGTTGAGTAATTTGGACGCCAGAAATCCATGATGTCACGAGTCTGAGCCACATTGTCATTATTAAAGGCCATAATGCGTGGATTTTGTGTAATTAACATGGCCACACTGCCAGCACCCTGAGTTGGTTCTCCTGGAGTTTCAATACCGTACTTGGCAATATCACTGGCAATGACCAAAACCTTGGACTCTGGAGAATTTTCCACATGCAATTTGGCATAATGAAGGGCAGCTGTCGCTCCATAGCAGGCTTCTTTAATCTCGAAACTACGAGCAAAAGGCTGGATTCCCAGCAAACCATGCACAAAGACGGCCGCAGCTTTACTCTGGTCAATTCCTGACTCAGTCGCCACAATGACCATATCGATTTCTTGTCTTTCTTGCTCAGTTAAAATAGAGTCACTTGCACTGGCCGCCAAGGTCACGATATCCTCAGTTAGGGGCGCAATACTCAATTCCTTGAGTAAGAGTCCTTTGCTTAATTTTTCAGGGTCAATTCCCCTCGCTTCTGCTAAGTCTTGTAATTTCAAGACATATTGACTGGTCGCAAAACCAATCTTATCAATACCGATTGTCATATTTACCTCTGTTTTATCATTCATTGTAAAAAATCGTTCTATACTATTTTATCACAAATGGCAGTAAAAGAGAGAAAAAAGACTTGATTCACCAAATCAAGTCCCTTATGAATCTAACTTTTATGCTGTTTTCGTAAGTGAGAATACAGTCTGAGAATCACTGTTCCGCTAGCCATTCCAATGGAAATCACCAAAGCCAGCATAACAACCAAGGTTGCACTGGCAATGGCGTGACTGTAATCTCCCGTCACAAAAAAGGCAGTTGTCCGATAAGAAAGATAACCCGGAACTAGAGGTGCCAAGATGGCTAAGATAAAGACCACAGCAGGTGTCTTATAAAGAATACTTAAAATCTGGCTGATACAAGAACCGATAATGGCTGCAATAAAAGTAGCCACAATAACATTGGTCGGTTCCTTGAGCAAGAGATAAATCAGCCAGACAGCCATGCCCAAAATCCCTCCTGGTAAGAGCATAGAACGTTGAACATTGAGTACGATTAAAAAAGTGATAATGGCAAGAAGACTTGCTACTGCTTGTAATAAAAAGGTTGTTAGTGTCATATTAATTCATCAATACCAAGGCGACAGAAGTTCCCGCCCCTAAAGCAAGGGTAATGAGCAGGGATTCAAACATCTTACTCATACCAGAGTTTATGTGGTTGGTCATAATATCACGAACCGCATTGGTCAAGGCAATCCCTGGTACAAACGGCATGACCGCACCAGCTATAATCAAATCTGCCGTTGAAGGAAAGCCTGTGTAGCGAGCCCAAAACTGGGCTATCATCCCAAAAACAAAGGCTCCAGCAAAGGATGTCACAAAGGGAATTCGGATAAACTTCTCTACATAGAGGGAAAAGGCAAAACCAAATAAGGTAGCCACTCCTGCCCCAAGTGCGTCGTAGATATTTCCACTAAACATAATCGAAAAGAAAGGAGCACTAAAGGTTGCAGCCAAAGTTACCTGCAACTTAGTATAAGGAAGGGGTTGGGCTTGCAAGGCCTTCAATTGCTTGAAGGCTGTCTTTAAATCAAGATTTCCTCCTACCAACTGACGAGAAATTTGGTTCACATCACAGACTTTTTCGATGTTATAAGAAGATGAGGTCACGCGTTTCATTCGCGAAATATTGGTATTTTCAATGGAGAAAAAGATGGCAGCAGGCATGGCAAGAACATTGCAATCCACAATTCCCTGTGAATGCGCGATCCGAATCATGGTATCTTCTACACGATGAATCTCTGAGCCACTTTTGAGAAGAATGGTTCCAGCTAACATAATCACATCGATGACGGCATTTAATTCTCTTGATTCTTCCATGCGTTCCTCCTTTTATCAACTCCTTCTATTCTATCACAAATCCGGACTCAAAAAAAATCTTTGCCATGAAATCATGACAAAGATTCGTTTAATCACGAGAATTTTCGTGGTTGCCTTCACTACTTGATTGAGTAGGAGCAGGTGCATTCCCTCGTTGATTTCCTTGTTGGTTCCCCTGACTTGGTGTCGTAGTAGAACCTTGGTTTCCACGTTGGGATGGTGCTGATGATGACGTTGACGGCGGTGTTTTTGGTTTGTAGATTGAAATCTTGACACGCGTCTTAGTCAAATCAACCTTTTCACCTGCTTTTGGACTCTGTTCAACGACTGTACCTTCAGCAGTTCCAGCGGGAGCTGTCGACACTTCTACAACTTCAATATTGGCTTCTTTAATACCGACAATTTGAACGAGATTATTTTTAGTAAATTCGAGACTAGATCCTATATAACTTGGCATAGCAACGCTGGTTACTTTCTTAGCAACGGTTAAGGTAATCGTTGAGGCCTTGCTCAAATCATAGGTTGTTCCGGCAGCTGGACTCTGTCTGAGAACAGTTCCTGCTTCACTCTCACTTGATTCTTCTTCCTCAATCTTGATGAGATTTTCAGGAACCTTCTTCTGCTTGAGTTCTGCGATAACATCTGTCGATTTACGGCCGATATAGTTACTCAATTGGAAGGATTGCTTGCCTGATGAGACAACCAAATTGATTTTCGAACCTTCTTTTCGAGTCTTTCCAGCTTCAGGATCTGTACGGATAATCCGCCCTTCTTCCACCTTTTCACTAGCCTCTGATTTCTCCTCGCCAATCTCAAAATTGGCTTTCTTGAGCGTTTCCTTGGCCTCCGCAACTGTCTGACCTGCCACATCTGGAATGGCAATGGTTGCAGGAGTTCTGGATAATATCCAAACAAGAGAAGCTGCCACCAATACAATGCTGGCCAACAAAATCATATAACGAACTCTAAATTTCCGTTTCTTAACAGGCTTGCTTGCGTAATTGTCTTCTGAAGCCTGCTGACTCGGCTTCGCAGTCTGTGGCTTCGGACTTTGTGTTTGCACCTTAGGAATCGAGGTCAAGGTACTCTGTGATACTTTTGGTAGAGTCTTGGTATCTGCTTTAGTAGTATCATTAAATACCAGTTTAGGTTCATTTCGACGATTATAAGACAAGCTACTAGACAAGTCCACATACATCTCTGCAACTGACTGATAACGATCTGTCAATTTCTTGGCAGTTGCCTTGATAACAACATTCTCCAAAGCCTGAGGCACAGATGGATTTTCATCAATAACTGACGGCAGTGGTTTCTGGAAATGCTGGAGGGCAATGGTCACCGCGCTATCCCCATCGTAAGGGATATGGCCTGTCAGCATCTCATAGAAAATAATCCCCATGGCATAGATATCACTCTGTACCGTCGCCTTCGAACCACGCGCCTGTTCTGGTGACAAATAATGAACTGAGCCCAGCATAGAGTTAGTCTGAGTCAGACTCGTCTCTGCAAAGGCGACCGCAATCCCAAAGTCTGTGACCTTGGCAGTCCCATCTGGTGTCAAAAGGATATTTTGAGGTTTCAAGTCCCTATGGACAATTCCTCGAGTATGGGCTAAGCGCATAGCCAAGAGGATTTGTCCCATGATACGGACGGCTTCTTCATTAGAAAGAGGATAGTGTTCCTTGATATAGCGTTTAAGGTCCAGTCCAGCAACATACTCCATTGCAAGATACTGTTGACCATCTTCCTCACCAATATCTGTTATCCGAACGATATGAGGATGATCTAGATCTGCCATAGCTCTCGCTTCACGCTGAAAACGAGCTACAGCTATCGGGTCCGTCTGGTAGTTGGTCCTCAGGACTTTCACTGCCACTTCTTCTCCGTCTAGAATTAAATCCTTGGCCAAATAGACATCTGCCATGCCTCCTCGGCCAATCTGTTTCACAATCCGATAGCGTCCGGCAAAAATCTTGCCGATTTGGATCATTCTGCATCCTCCTCATTCATAGAAACAAGGGCAACCGTAATGTTGTCTAAACCTCCTGCATTGTTAGCAAAACGCACGAGCGTCGCTGTTTTATCTGCCAAAGGAATATCACTGGTTACAATATCACAAATCTCACTGCCTGAAATCATATTAGTCAAACCATCACTATTGAGCAAGAGATAGTCACCTGGCTCAAGGGTAATCATTCCAAAATCAGGTTGAACTTCATCTTTTTGACCAATGGACTGAGTAATAATATTTTTCTGTGGATGACTGGCTGCTTCTTCTGGTGTCAATTGACCTGCCTTAAGCAATTCATTGACCAAGGAATGGTCGCTCGTTAACTGGTGGTATTCTTCCCCACGAATCAAACCGATACGAGAATCCCCAATATGGGCATAGATAGCCTGATTGCCAATAATAGCAACAGCTTCTAGAGTTGTTCCCATTCCTTTATAGGCATCATCTTGTCCAAGTTGATGAATCTTTTGATTTTCAATTTCTAGGTAATGGGCGAACCATTCACGCACTTCATTGACTGTATCGATTTGGGTATCAACCCAAGCTATACCTAGGTCTGTTACCGCCATTTCACTAGCGATATTCCCTGCGCGATGCCCCCCCATCCCATCAGCTAAAATAATCATGGTACGTCCAGCTCTATTGACATAGTGATTGACATAGTCTTGGTTATTTGTTCGTTTCTGACCAACATCTGTTAATAATGAAATTTCCATGTGTCAGTTCCTTCCTAATCCGATATCTTGCGAAATTGACTGATGAAGAATCCATCACTTCCATACAATTCAGGTGTAATGAGGATACAGCCGTCTTTCATGATATCCTTACATTCATGTTCTAGTTTTACCTGCTCGAACTCGGGATGACTTTCTAGAAACGCCTCAACGACTTGAAAATTCTCCTCTGAGACAATAGTACAGGTACTATAAGTTATTATACCACCTTTGCGTAGTGTTTGACAAACACTACCTAATATTTCCAGCTGAATTTCCTGTAAGGACGCGAAATCTGCCGTTTCTTTATTGTATTTGATATCTGGTTTTCGACGCAAAAGACCGATTCCTGAACAGGGAGCATCTACTAGAATCTTGTCAAAGGAATTCTGACCAAAAAGCTCATGCACCTTTCTGGCATCTAATTTTTGCGTTTGAACCCGATCTGCAACCCCTAAACGCTCCGCATTTTCTTGGATTAAGTCCAACTTGTGATCATACAAGTCCAGAGCAGTAACCTGACCTGTCGTAAGATAAGAGGCAATATGGGCTGTTTTCCCACCCGGAGCCGCACAGGCATCTAGAACCTGCTCATTTCCTTGTAGATCAAGCGTCGGCGCAACCAATTGACTGGACTCATCTTGGATAGTAATGGCTCCCTCCGCAAACAAATCATGGCTTGCAAAATGCCCTTGTTCCTTGACCAGACCAGAAACAGACAAAGGTGAATTACTAGCCTCCAACAAGGCTTTAATTTCTTCTTTTTGACTTAAATCGGCTACTCGGATGCTGGCTTTATTGCGCACCAAGAGACTTTCAAAGATGGCTTGTGCTCGCTCCTCTCCGTATTCTTCCTTAAGTTTAGACACGAGCCAAACTGGGAGAGAATAGGCAATGGAATCACGTTTGTTTTTTCGTTTGATGCTGGCAATATCTGGCCAGCCTTCACGCAGAATACGGCGAAGGACGGCATTGACCAATTTTTCACTGCCTTTTTTACGGACTTTGGCCAATTCCACTGCTTCATTGACCACAGCATGGTCTGGAATCTTGTCCAAATAGCGGAGCTGGTAGGCACTCATGAGAAGCAGGACATAAAGCCAACTGTCTAACTGGTCTCTGTCTTCGATAAAGTGGGATAGGTACCATTCCAGAGTCAGTTTACGGGCTACCGTTCCATAAACCAGCTCGGTCACCAAGCCCTTGTCTGCTGCCAAAAGTTGACTTCCCTTGAGATGCTTATTTAAGGCGATATTTGAGTATGCTTGATTGATAAAAACATCCTCTAATACTGCTAGGGCTAGACTTCTAGCCGTTTCTACTTTAGTCACCAAATCGTTCTCCTACAGTCAATGTACGTCCAACTCCGTTGAGGAAGGAAGCAATGTCCATCTTAGGTTTACCAGCAGGCTGCACTTGCTTGAGGGATAGAGCTCCTTCTGCCGTTGCGACAATCAATTCTTTCTTGCCAATTGAGAGGATTTCACCCGGATTACCCTGACCTTCTACTGGTAGTGCTTCATAAATCTTAAAGCGGTCGCCCTTAAGAAAAGTATGGGCAACAGGCCACGGGTTCATGCCACGGATTTGGTTGAAGAGTTGGCGATTACTTTTATTCCAATCCAATTTTTCTTCCTCTGGCTTGATATTTGGCGAGAAAGTGACCTGACTTGGATCTTGCGGTTCAGGTTTGATTTCCCCAGCAATGTAGGCAGTCAAAGTGTCCAAAAGCAAATCACGACCAACTAGCGCTAATTTCTCAAATAAGGTACCAACATTGTCCTCATCTGTTATAGGGACGCTGCGACGAGAAATCATATCCCCCGCATCCATTTCCTTAACCATTTCCATAATTGTCACACCAGCTTCCTCATCCCCTTGAATCAAGGCATAATGGATAGGCGCACCACCACGGTGTTTAGGAAGGAGGGACGCGTGAACATTGACCGCAAAGTCCATGCTATCAAGAAGTTTACTTGGAAGAAATTGCCCAAAAGCAGCGGTCACAATCCCATCCGCTCCTAAATTCATAATAGCTTCCATCTCTGGACTTCCAGATAATTTTTCAGGTTGGTAGATAGGTAGTCCTGCTTCCTTGGCAGCCTGCTTGACTGGGGTTTCTTGGATCACTTTTTTGCGTCCGACAGCACGGTCTGGCTGGGTCACAACGGCTAGAATTTCGTAACGATCATCTGTCAAAAGTCCTTTTAAAACTGTTGCTGAAAAGTCGGGAGTCCCCATAAAGATTAATTTTGTCATATCTTCTCCTTCTTATAAAAATTGCTGTGGCTCATGGTCAATGCTGAGACGGAGCTCACTATTTTCCCGTTCTTGAGTCAAGGCCAGAACCTGATTTAGAGTCGGCCCCAGCTCATCTTCTAAACGGTATTTAATCAAAATCTGGTAATGATAGAGGTTGTGGGTACGAGCAATCGGTTTTGGCGTCGGCCCGAGAATCTTACTGGTCTCTGACAAGCCTGACCGCAAAATATTCATCACTTCATAGGCACGTTTAACAACCTCTTCTTCTTTCTTATGAGAAAGGGTAATGCCAATGGTGAAATAGTAAGGTGGATAACCAAGTTGTCGTCTGATTCCCATTTCATAAGCATAAAAGCCTTCGTAGTCCTGATCCTTGGCAAATCGAATAGCATAGTGCTGCGGATTATAGGACTGAATCAAGACCTGACCAGCTTTTTCTGCTCGACCTGCTCGACCTGCCACCTGAGTCAAGAGCTGGAAGGTTCTCTCAGAAGAACGGAAATCAGGCAGATTCAAGGCTGTATCCGCATTTAGCACTCCGACTAAGGTTACATTGGGAAAATCCAATCCCTTGGCAATCATCTGAGTACCTAGTAAAATATCTGCTTCCCCTCGACCAAACTGGTCAAGCAGAGCTTGATGACTACCTTTCTTGCGGGTCGTATCCACATCCATCCGCAGAATACGTGCCTGAGGAAAGAGTTCTGTCAGCTCGTCATAAGCCTTTTGAGTTCCTGTCCCATAGTAACGAATGCTGCGGCTCTTACAGTTAGGACAGACCTGAGGAATGTCCTTCGAAAAACCACAATAATGGCAGTTCATGGTCTTGGTATCCATGTGCAAGGTGAGAGAAATGTCACAGTTAGGACAAGTATCCACCGTCCCACACTCCCGACACATGACAAAGCTAGAATAGCCACGGCGATTGAGCATGAGAACCACCTGTTCTTTTTTAGCCAGACGGTCTTGAATAGCTTCTAGCAAAGGGGGCGTAAAGTTTGACGTCTCATTTTGTCCGATATAGTCCCGAAAATCAATCACTTGAACCTCAGGGATCCTAGCCAAAGGATTGGCTCGCTGGGTCAGACGTAAGTGTTGATAGACGCCTTTTCCAGCTCGCGCACGGCTCTCTAAGCTCGGTGTTGCAGACCCAAGTACCAGAGCTGCTTGATTATACTGAGACCGTAAAATAGCCACCTCTCTGGCATGGTAACGGGGATTGCTGTCCTGCTTATAAGTCGCTTCATGCTCTTCATCGATAATCATAACACCTAGATTTTTCAGCGGAGCAAAGATGGCCGATCTGGCGCCAACCACAACTTGGGCATCGCCGCGTTCCACCTTGCGCCATTCATCATACTTTTCACCATTAGATAAGCCTGAGTGAAGAATGGCCACCTTGTCCCCAAAACGTGCAATAAAACGTTCCGTCATTTGTGGAGTCAAGGAAATCTCAGGCACTAACAAGATGGCTGTTTTCCCCTTATCCAAAGCTCCTTGGATTATTTGTAAGTAAACCTCGGTCTTCCCACTTCCTGTAATCCCTTGAAGGAGGAAGGGAGGTTGATGGCTGCCAATCGCACTCACAACCGCATCACGCGCCTGTCTTTGCTCTGGATTCAATTCCAAAGGCTGACTTGCTTCAATCCCTTCAAAATAAGTAGCCGAGCGTTGAACTTCCTTTTGGACTATGGTCACAGCACCTTGTTCGACAAAGAAATTGACTTGCTCCCGTGAGTAGGATTCTAACAAACTAGCCAAGGAAGCACTCTCAGGATGAGAAAGCAAATAGTCTCTCAGTTCTAACTTTTTCTTGGCGCGCGCAGAAATCTCGACACCTTTTAATCGATCAAGATTCACCTCATACCAAGACTGGGTCTTGACCTTCTTTTGATCAATTGCCTGATATTCTAGACCAAGCAAGCCTTTTCTAGTCAAACGCATCATTTCAGCTTGCTTACCTAAATCTAGAGAAGAAAAGGCTAGCGAATCTTCTGAACCAAACAGACGCTCTCGATCTTCCTGACTCAAACCTTCCAGAGGATAAAGAATCTTATCATAGCTGGAGTTCAGAAATCCCGGCAGCATAGCCTTGAGGATGGAGATTTTGTAGGAGAAGACGGACTTGCGTAACTCCTCAGCAAGCCAGAGTTGTTCTTGCGTGAGAACAGGAGAAAAATCCAGCACCTCGGCAATATCTTTTAAATCTTGCTCCATCTCTTCTTCATCTGATTGGGACTCCAAACCAAGAACAATCCCTTGAATCAGGCGATTGCCCTTACCAAAAGGCACATGAACCCGCATCCCAACTTCCAGCATTCCCAGAAACTCCTCAGGAATCCTGTAACTATAGGGCTGGTCCGTCTGCATCAAGGGCACATCTACAATAATCTTGGCTATGGCCATCTTCTCACCTCCTCCTTGTCAGTATATTCTTGCAATAGAAAAAATAAGATTGAGTCCCCCCAACCTTAAATTTTTTCACCATCTTCTTTTTCTTTAGCGATTTGCTCTTTGATTTTCTTTTCTTCTTCTTCTTTGCGGCGTTTTTCTTCTTCGATACGGCGACGCACTGCTTCACGTTTTCCTTCTGGATCTGGGTGAATGGTTACGTTTCCTGATTCGATTTCTTCTAAAGCGCGAAGAGTTGATTTTTCAGACTTGAAGCCTTGAGTTGCTGGCGCACCTGCTTCTAATTCGTGGGCACGTTTTGCTTCCAAGATTACGAGTGAATATTTTGAAGGAACCTTGTCGAGCAAGGTATCAATAGAGGGTTTTAACATCATTTGCTTGTACCTATTTTCTAAATTTTATCGGGTAGTTGGAGATTTTGGTAACATCTCCTGATAGTGACCAATGACACGATCCACACGGAAGTGCTCTGCTTCGATCACACGCTTGACACGCTCAGCAGCTAGGGGCACCTGATCGTTGACAATCGCATAATCATACTCACGCATGAGGGCAATTTCTTCCTTGGCTTTTTCGATTCGTTGGGCAATTACTTCTGCACTGTCTGTTCCACGTCCTACCAAACGATCTTGCAATTCATCCAAATCTGGTGGCGTCAGGAAGATAAAGACAGCATCTGGAACCTTTTTCTTGACCTGAAGTGCACCCTGAACCTCAATTTCAAGGAAAACATCAATTCCCTTGTCCAAGGTTTCATTGACGTAGGTCAGAGGAGTTCCATAGTAGTTGCCGACATATTCTGCGTATTCCAACATCTGTCCTTGACGAATCAGCTCTTCAAACTCTTCGCGAGTACGGAAGAAATAGTCAACACCGTCCACTTCTCCAGGACGTTGTGCGCGTGTCGTCATCGATACAGAGTATTGAAATTGGTTTTCAGAACTCTCAAAAATCTCTCTTCTAACCGTTCCTTTGCCAACCCCTGAAGGACCAGAAAAAACGATTAGTAAGCCTCGGTCTGCCATTGTGTCTCCTTTTAGTCAGTCTGTAAAAATAAAATAAGATTTCCCTTCAGATAGTAGCATTTTGTGCAAACTATCCTTCTACAGTCTTTCTATCTAGTGTAACAAAAAAGCAGTAATTTTTCAACTGCTCTTTCTTATTTATTTAGCATAATCTACTGCACGAAGCTCGCGAATCACGGTTACCTTGATATTTCCTGGGTAATCGAGATTGTTTTCAATTTTCTCACGAACTTTATGAGCCAAGATTGTGACTTTGTCGTCCTTGATTTGTCCTGGATTGACCATGATGCGGATCTCACGTCCTGCTTGAAGGGCAAAGCTAGTTTGCACTCCTTCAAAGCCGTTAGCAATTTCTTCCAAATCATGGAGACGTTTGATGTAGCTCTCAAGAGACTCACTACGAGCACCTGGACGCGCCGCGCTCAAGGCATCTGCTGCAGCAACGATTACTGCAATGACGCTTTCGGCTTCGACATCACCGTGGTGGCTAGCAATGGTATTGACCACAACTGGGTGTTCCTTGTACTTACGTGCCAATTCCATACCGATTTCCACGTGGCTACCTTCAACCTCACGGTCAATAGCTTTCCCAATATCGTGAAGGAATCCAGCACGACGGGCAAGAGCCGCATTTTCACCAAGCTCGCTCGCCATGATACCAGCCAATTTAGCAACCTCAATCGAATGACGCAAGACGTTTTGTCCATAAGAAGTACGGAACTGCAAGCGACCCATGATTTTCATCAAATCTGGATGAAGGTTTGGCGCACCAATCTCATAGGCAGCAGCCTCACCGTATTCACGGATCTTATTGTCAATCTCTTGACGGTTTTTCTCAACCAACTCTTCGATACGAGCTGGATGAATACGACCATCTTTGAGCAACATTTCCATAGTCATACGGGCAATTTCGCGACGAATCGGGTCAAAACCTGACAAGGTCACCACTTCTGGTGTATCGTCGATAATCACATCGACCCCTGTCAAACTTTCAAAGGTACGAATGTTACGACCTTCACGACCAATAATGCGTCCCTTCATAGTATCATCTGGTAAGTGAACTGTTGAGTTTGTTGACTCCGCTACATATTCACCAGCGATACGTTGCATAGCTTGAACCAGAATGTCCTTGGCCATTTTGTCAGAACGTTCCTTGACCTCTTGCTCAGCTTCGCGAATACGACTGGCAATCTCCTTGGTCAAGTTTTCCTCTGTCTGAGCCAAGATAATATCTCGTGCTTCTGCCTGAGACAGGGCACCGATACGCTCTAGTTCTGCTTCTTTTTGTCTTTCGACTTCCTCTAATTGCTCTTCACGCGCATCAAGGTTTTTCGCTCTATCAGAAATACTTTGTTCTTTTTGTTCAAGTGTTTGTTCTTTACTCGTCAAATTATCGTCCTTACGGTCGAGGCTAGTAGCTCTCTCTGTCAAACGACTTTCGATTTGTTTGAGTTCTTGACGTTCTGATTTGAATTCAGCGTCCACTTCTTCACGGTATTTTCTGGCTTCTTCTTTGGCCTCCAATAGTGCTTCTTTTTTAAGAGACTTGCTTTCACGTTTGGCTTCATTAACTAGTAAATCTGCTTCACGCTCAGCTTGTCCACGTAAATTAGTTGCTTCTTGTTCAGCATTTAAAAGCATCAACTCCGCAGCTTCCTGAGATGATTTCATCTTAGCTGAGATGCTGACATATCCAATGACTAAACCAATGATGACGGCAAAAACAGCAATCGTAAGCGACATGATCTCCATGTTTTTACCTCATTTTATTGTTATTCCGAATGACATACATTCTTTTACATTCTACCATAAAAAAGTGATTTTCACAAACCTAAAATAGAATATGTTTTGAGGAATTTAGGTCATAATCACTAAATAAAATTGTTAAATCCTTGTTAATTAGGAACAGTTGTTTCGCAGAGATTGAAAAAAGCCTACTTCGCAGTAGACTTAGTTTGTTTCTATTCTTATCGGCACTCTTCCAAAATTCTGCTCTGCTATACTTAGATTTCCCAGTTGGTAAATCTGGTCTGCCTTTTGAGTCATGACATCCCAAGATTCTTTACCAATTCGGCTGACTAGATTGACCTGCCCTTTCAGAGACTTGAGATGTTGTCTGCCTTTTTCGGTAAAACCAAGAATATGGATGGCTTCTGGCAAGTCACTTTCTCTAGCCTGCACCAAAATATAGGTCAAGAGGCGTCTGACACGCGCCTTGGTATAACGCTTGGTCGCAACCGCTTCAACCAATTCGTCAACAGACTGGGCTGGTTTAATAGCCTCTTTAATGCGCACAGCCATTTCTTGATTAACCTGATGGATTGTTGTTAAGTCTGGATTTGACAAGATTTGATAGCGGAGCAAAGGAAAATAGTCATCCCAGCTCACCTTACTGACCTGCTCAAAAAGGTTAACAGAAGGCATAAAGCGTTCTAAGAAATCTTTGTCCCTTTGGTGCTGACGAAGGGCTGTCGCCGAAGCAAAGTCCACATCCTGGTCCACAGAATGGTAACCTGCCCCCTGACGCTGAATCGGATGCAGCCTGATGTTTCGTCCTGCAACCGCCTTGGCATAAGCAAGAGCAAGAACATGATTGGGCGTATTGCCAGAAAAATCAAGACCTGCAAATTCCTTCCACATGGCCTGGGTCTTCTGTGGATAAGAGAGGGAATCAGGCAGATTTTCCACAAATTTCTCCATCTCAGTACCTTGCTCTGTGTATAAGTCAGCAATTTTCTGGTAATCCAGAACTTTCTCTGTACCAAAAGCCAGAGTATCAATGCCCAACCGAGCCAAGATATCCACAGCTCCTTGACCAAAGAAATCAGCTGCCTGAACACTGACTAAAAAGGGCAATTCCACTACCAAATCTGCGCCATTTTCCAGCGCCATCTGGGCCCGTATCCACTTATCTATAATCGCTGGTTCTCCACGTTGCATGAAATTTCCAGACATAGCTACGATTTTCAAACCCTCTGCCTGATCCAGCAGGTATTTATGCCCATTATGAAAAGGATTAAACTCCGCGATAATACCCGTGATGGTCATGCTAATCTCCTACTTCTGTGCCACAAAAAACCAACGGGTACTAGTTTCTGTTGGCTCCTTGTCCTCAAAGTCCGCATAGAGTTTGAAGGACTTGAAACCGGCCTGTTCCAGCAAAATATCATAGGTCAGAACCTCATAAGTCCGCTCCTCATGCACTTCATCGTGGCGACTAAAGGAACCATCCGCTTCCTTGATAAAAAAGGTCAGCTCATGCACGATGGAGTGAGGAGCTTCGTCCTCATAGGTGTCCCAGAGCATAGCGAAATCTTCCGCATTTTCATGATAGGAATAACCTGGAAAAACCTCATCAGTCTGGTAGGTTGAATGCACATCAAAGATAAAGACACCATCTTCGTTGAGGGAATTATATACTTCCTTAAAGACGTCTCCTACTTCCACTTCATCCTGCATGTAGCAGATGGAGTCCGAGTAACACGTGACAAAATCATATTGACCTGCCTTGGACAAATCCAGCATATTGCCTTCAATAAAATCAATCTTTTGCTTTGCAGAAGCAGCTCTCTTCTCCGCAATCCCCAGCATATCCCCACTCAAGTCAAGTCCAGTCACATCAAAACCAGCCTGAGAGAAGCGTACTGATTGAATTCCTGTCCCACAAGCCAATTCCAAGAGTTTCTTTCTCTCCTTGGTCTTAGGCAAGTGACGCAGCGAAAAATCAGTCCATTTATCATATAAACTGTCATCCATGACTGCATCATAGACCGCCGCAAAAGTTTCATAAGTTGCCATAATCATGATACCAAGAGCCTCCATGGCAAACACCACTAGCCCTCACCTTTCTATCCATTTTCTTCTAAAATAAGCAAAGAAACCCAGTTGACTACAACTGAGTTCATCTTCTAAGCAAGAGCTTCTGAAATATCTACTGAATCCGCCTCATGCCATAGTTTTTCTAGGTTATAGTGGGCACGCATTTCTTCTGAGAAGATATGCACAACGATAGCACCTAGGTCTAGCAAAACCCAGCCTCCAGCTGCATCGCCTTCGACATGACTGCCTTTAAAGCCTGCTTGAGCTACTTTTTCACGGATATTGTCAGCGATAGCATCCAACTGACGGCTATTCATTGAGCTAGTGATAACAAAATAGTCCGTCACGCTAGTCAAATCTTGTACGTCAAGTGCGAGGATATCCTCCGCGCGTTTCTCATCAGCCGCTTTCACGACTAGTTCTAGTAATTCTTTTTCGTTCATTTAGTCCTCTTTCAAATAGTTCACAAAGGCGTTATAGGTTTCAAGGGTTTGGGGATAGATGGGGAATCCCTGATGAGCTAGATGCTCTACGGTACGAGCTGTTTCATAGGCCACCGCCTTATTGAGCGATAAACTTGCAATCTCACGTGCTACATCCACTCCTGGAAAGACACGATTGTGCTCGATATAGTCTGCGACGTAGATTATCTTATCAAGATCTGTCATCTGACCAGCACCGACTGTATGGATTTCAATGGCTCGTAGAATTTCAGAATCATGCAAATTCAAATCTTCCTGAATCTTGTAGATGCCAACCATGCCATGCCAAACATTATTGCCCCAGTTTTTGAGGTCGGAATCTAGCTGATAACGGTCAATCAAGTCTAAAAATTCCTGATCTGACAGCTTTTTAGCATAGTCATGAAGAAGGCCTGCTAGACCTGCCTTCTCACCATCTACTCCAAATCTCTCTGCTAGTTCAATGGCTGCACGCTCCACACCCAAGCAATGGGTTAAGCGCTTTTCAGGCAGAAGCTCTGCCATTTTTTCCAACAAAACATCGCGAGAGCAGTTGATATAGTCTTGATAGGCCATCAGTAGAGTCCCTCCTTCTCGATGTAGTCTAGCACAGGCTGAGGTAGGAGAAAATTGGGTTTCCGTCCCTGGGCAAGGAAGTTCCGCACCATACTGGACGAGATATCCATGAGAGGCACATCCACCCAGATAACGGGATAGGAAGTCCCTGCCTTGTAGCGTGGGCGCTGAACCCCTACAAACTGAACCATGTCTACCAGCTCATCAATTCGATACCACTTAGGCAGATAGTCCACCATATCCGCCCCGATGATAAAGTAATAATCCGTATCAGGATGTTGCTCTGTCAAGATTTTCATGGTGTCGTAGGTGTAAGAAATGCCCTTGCGCTCCAACTCAATAGTTTCAATGTCCAGACCTTCAATCCCCTCAATCGCCAACTCAAGCATCTTGAGACGATGGTGTTCAGGGATTGTTTCCTTTTTATCTACATGAGGAGGTTGGTATTCAGGCATGAGCAGAACTTGATCCAGTCCCAACTGTTGCCGTACTTGGTCCGCAACAATCAGGTGGGCATTGTGAACAGGGTTAAAATTCCCCCCTAAAATCCCAACTTGTTTGCGTTTTTTCTCCTTGATTTCTGGCTCCAACTCTACCTTGGTAAAGGGAGTCAATAGTTCGATTGCCATAGGCTAGTCTCCTTTATTTCTCTGTAAAAACAGTTGTTTGGAGTAGGTTTTTAGATTTCTTTGACTTTTTTAGAAATCTTACGATTTTCTTTCTTGCTGGATTGTTTAAACAAAATCAAGATGCGTCCAATTTTTTGGACTGTATCCACACCGATTTCTTCTTCTAAGATTTCAGCTACTTCGTGAATGTTTTCATCTGTATTTTGCAAGAGCGTTACTTTAATCAATTCGCGGGCATCAAGAGCTTGACGGACGCTGGTTTTGATTTGGTCGTTAAGTCCATTTTTCCCGATTTGAATGATGGGTTTGAGGGTGTGTGCCTGACTGTTGAGGAAGGCACGTTGTTTTGATGTTAATGACATAATTTCTTCCTTGTTTTTTTGATAGTTATTTTAGGTGGTGTGGGACGGTCGGAACTAATTTTCCAAAGATTTCATCTTTGAAAAATGGATTTCCTGACCTCACAATTGAGCCTTGGTCTCAATTGTGCCCCTTGCCAATCTATCGATTGGCAAGACACCACGGCAATAACTATCTTTGTATGAGCTCACTTTGTTCGCTCAGTGATTTTGTTTTAAATAATTGCTTTTCGTGTGACGACGGCGACGCCTTCTGGTGCCCAGACGGCGACTTTGGCGGTGCCTGTTACGCGAATCCAGCCTAGGCCTGAGATAACTAGGTCTGTCTTTTCCTTAATGTTAAAGACATGCTGGACTAGTTTTGGAAAATCTTCCTTTTCCTTGCTATTTGGTGGTGTTAAAAGCGTTCCGAGGTGCTTGTCGTAAAATGCACTAGCGCCTTCAAGCTTGGTACGGTGCAATTTGAGTTCATTGTCAAAGAAGGCTGTGAAACCTTGCTTTTCTCCTGCAATGAAGTCAAAGCGTCCGAGTCCACCTAGAAACAGGGTTTGTTCAGGATTGAGCTGATAGGTTTTAGGCTTGATTTCCTTTTTAGGGCTGACATACTTGAGGTTTTTGGCCGTCAAGTAGTGGGCCATCTGGTGACGGTGGATGATTCCCGGCGTATCGTAGATATAAGATCCGTCGTCAAGCGGAATCTCGATCTTGTCCAAGGTTGTCCCTGGGAAGCGCGAAGTCGTAATGACATTCTGGTCACCCGTGATTTCTTGGATAATAGCATTGATAAGAGTTGATTTTCCAACGTTGGTTACACCGACCACATAGACATCACGGCCCTTACGGTAGTGTTCAATCTTGTCAATGACTTCCTTAATGGCATGCTTGTTTTGGGCTGAAGTTAAGACGACATCGACTGGTCGAAGACCTTCTTCGTGGGCACGCTCCATCAGCCACTGGCTAATCTTGCCCGGTTTAACAGACTTGGGCAGGATATCTTTTTTATTCCCCACTAAGAGGACATCATTGCCCGAGACAAAACGTGGCAAGCCTGGGATGACAGAACCATTAAAGTCAAAGATGTCAATGACATTGACTACCAAGGCATCACTGTCTCCCACCTCGTGCAAAAGCTTGAGGAAATCATCGTCCGTCAACTGGACATCTGTGATTTCATTGTAGTGGCGGAGACGGAAACAACGTTGGCAATAGACTTCGCCAGTCTCCAAACCTTTTTCAAGTGCCGACTGGGGGGTAAAACCAAGACCAGCCTTGTCTGTCGTCTGAATGGTTGCTCCACAACCAATACAGAGAATTTCTTCCATAGTTAAATTCCTTTTTTATATGTAATCGGTCCGTACTTTTCAGTGATTTTTCGCATAACACGGCGCTCACGAGCACGGTTAATTTGCGTCTTGATAGAATCGTGTTGTACCAAGGGCTTGACCAAGATTGAGCGAATGCCTGCACGGTGGGCTGCTCGTATATCTGTCATAAGCTGGTCTCCGACCATGACCACTTCATTTTTCTCGTAGTGAAATTCCTTCATGGCACGGTCAATCCCAAATGTGAAGGGCTTCAAGGCCCAGTAAACGTAATCAATCCCAAATTTCTCAACTGCTCGTTGAACTCGTTTTTTGGTATTATTTGAAACCACGATGATGCGAATACCCGCGTCACGAAGGTCATGTAGCCATTGCTTCATCTCTGGTGTCCCATCAGGGTTGTTCCAAGCAATGAGGGTATTATCCAAATCGACCAAAACAGCCTTGATTCCCTGCGCCTGCAGACTTGGAACTGTCAGATCATAGACTGCTTCCACAGCAAAATCTGGCATGTAGTTTTCAATCGCCATTCTGGCTCCTTTTCTTAACTTTTTTTCGCAATTTTCCTTAGCAACAATGATAGGACAATCCACAAACCTGCACTAGCCAAACTAATATAGAGCCAAGCATGGGGCTCATCTGTTAAAGGCAAGGGAACATTCATCCCGAAAAAGCCTGTCACGACTGCCAAAACTGCTAGCAAGACTGAAATGATAGTCAAGGTTGTCAAATTATCATTCAGATTATTGTTTAGGATGTTGTTGTAAGATGCTGATAGTTGTTGGAGAACTTGAGAAATCAAATCCGTCATGGATACCAGCTGATGAGCCTCAATCATGGCATCATCAAACTGCTCTCTCTCAATTTCGTTAAAACTACGATAAAGGGCATGCCCTTGAATATGTTCCAGTAACATGCGATTTTGCTTGGCAGCCGCAGTAAGATAAACCATACCGGTTTCCAAGTCGGAAAGGGCAAAAAGATTTTTCTTGGTCGTCCGCTGACGCAAGAGGCCATTGACCTCATCCTTACTCTTGTCCATCTGCTCGATGACAGGGTAGTAGGCATTGCTGATGATTTCCAGACTGGCAAAGAGAAACTTGTAAATCGAAAGCGTGTCATGACTGTCTAGATAACGGGTCATTTGTTCAATGACATAAGCATTCTTGGTATTACTAATGGTAATCAGACGACGATGTTCCACGATAAAGGTCATAGGAAAGGCTTCGTAGTATTCCTTGTCCTTTTTCAAGTTCAAGACATTATAGATAAAGGTCACAGTCCCATTTTCACGGTGATAATCCATGTGGGCACGCTCATTCCTATCCAGTGCGTACTCAATGGTTTCCTTGTCCAAACCGTAGATTTCTGAAAGGTCTTCTAGTTTTTTCAACTTGTCCAAATCTAGGTCAATCCAAGTACAGCCATTGCCCAACCGTTTTTCTAAAAACATCTTCTCTCCTTTACCAAACTCTTTCTATTGTACCATAAATCTGCTAAAATTTCAGGCCTGGTCTGTCCGAGAGAAATTGCTGACGACAGTGATATTGCGATTGGGAACGAAGTGCAGAACCTGATCTTCTCCTCTGAGTTGTGTTGTTCGAATGCCGACGCTGACAACCTTGCCCGATACAGTAATGGGGCCATTTGTCAAAACGACCTCATCTCCCACATCGAGTTGCCGTTCAAAGAGGATGAAAAAGCCATTGATGACATCAGACAGAAAACCTTGGGCTCCCATCCCAATAGCCACTCCAGCAATCCCAGCACCTGCCAGCAAACTAGAAACTGGCAAGCCCAATATCGACAAAATGCAGTAAAGTAAAAAGAAATAAAGGGTATAATTAAACACATTTTCTAACAGACGTGAGATGGTTTTCTGACGCCCGACATCATGGTGAGACATTTTTAGAGAAGGCTTGACAATTCTCTGCACCATGGTATGAAGCAGTTTCTTAGCTATATAAAAGAGCAAAAACAGGAATAAAAGAGAAAGTAGCTTGGTCAAGATATTCTCGATAATCGCTGTAATATCAAGCTTATTGAGGTATGTTTGAATAAATTCTTGCATAGAAAACTCCTTTCATTTATTATACCATACTTTCATAAACTGTCATTCTCCATAAATATTCAAAAATAATTTCAAAAATAGACAGAAAATTCTTGATTTTAGCTCATATTTATACTATAATCATAAACATTACACAACAAAGGAGATTGTTATGAAAAAAATCATTCATGCTTGGAATAAGGCAAGCCTGATCAAACGTATCTTGATTGGCATGCTTATTGGAGGAACTCTAGGACTGACACTTCCTAACATTTCAGGAATTGGCCTGCTCGGAGATCTCTTTGTTGGTGGCCTTAAAGCCATCGCACCAATTCTGGTCTTTGCCCTCGTTGCTAACGCCCTATCCCAACATCAAAAGGGACAAGATAGCAATATGAAAACGGTTATCTTCCTTTACTTGGTAGGAACTTTTGCCGCTGCCCTTATCGCTGTACTAGCCAGTTTCATCGTCCCTGTTGAAATCACCCTAAATAGCGCTAATACCGATATTGCTCCACCAGATGGGATTGGACAGGTCCTCAGCAACCTCTTGCTCAAATTGGTTGACAATCCAGTCAATGCCCTTGTCACAGCCAACTACATTGGTATCCTCTCATGGGCAGTTGTTTTCGGGATTGCCATGAGAGAGGCCAGCAAAAATAGTAAAGAATTGCTCAAAACTATGGCTGATGTGACTTCTAAGATTGTCGAATGGATCATCAACCTAGCTCCATTTGGTATCTTAGGACTCGTATTTAAAACCATCTCTGATAAGGGAATCGGAAGCCTAGCCAACTACGGAATCTTGCTTGCCCTCCTGGTTACAACTATGTTCTTTGTGGCTCTGGTAGTCAATCCATTGATTGCCTTCCTCTTTATGAAGAGGAATCCTTATCCCCTCGTTTGGAAATGTTTGCGTGTCAGCGGTGTGACAGCCTTCTTCACTCGTAGTTCTGCGGCTAACATCCCTGTCAACATGAAACTTTGTCACGACCTCGGACTGGATCCAGATACCTACTCTGTTTCTATTCCACTTGGTTCTACTATCAACATGGCCGGGGCAGCGATTACCATTAACGTTTTGACCCTTGCTGCAGTAAATACTCTTGGAATCCCTGTTGACTTTGCGACAGCCTTTGTCCTCAGTGTAGTAGCAGCTATCTCAGCCTGTGGTGCTTCTGGTATTGCGGGAGGTTCCCTCCTTCTTATCCCAGTTGCTTGTAGCCTTTTCGGTATTTCTAACGATATTGCCATGCAAGTTGTCGGTGTTGGATTTGTGATTGGTGTCATCCAAGACTCATGTGAAACAGCCCTTAACTCTTCTACAGATGTCCTCTTTACCGCCGTTGCCGAATACGCAGCAGCCCGCAAAAAATAACTCATAAAGACAAGCCTCTCGGGTCTTGTCTTTTACGCTTTTATTCTAACTTATTAGGAAATTCTTATGTCTATTAGCCAACGTACTGCCAAGCTCATCTTAGCTACCTGTCTTGCCTGCCTTCTTGCTTATTTTCTCAATCTTTCGTCAGCAGTTTCGGCCGGAATTATCGCTCTCCTGAGCCTATCTGATACGCGTAGAAGTACCTTAAAACTGGCCCGCAATCGGCTCTTTTCCATGCTTCTGGCTCTGGTTATCGGGGTTTTGGTTTTTCACTTGAGCGGATTTCATATCTGGAGCCTTGGCCTCTATCTGGCCCTCTATGTGCCTCTAGCCTACAAGATGGGCTGGGAAATTGGCATCACACCAAGCACGGTTTTGGTTAGCCATCTCTTGGTGCAAGAATCAACCTCACCAGACCTTCTAGTCAATGAATTCCTTCTCTTTGCTATCGGTACAGGATTTGCCTTACTGGTCAATCTCTACATGCCTTCACGAGAAGAGGAAATCCAGCACTACCACACATTGGTAGAAGAAAAATTAAAAGATATCCTCCAGCGCTTTAAATATTATTTATCCAGAGGGGATGGACGTAACCGAGCACAGCTGATAGAAGAATTAGACACTCTTTTGGAAGAAGCCCTCAAACTGGTCTATCTAGATCACTCAGACCACCTCTTTCACCAGACCGACTACCATATCCACTACTTTGAGATGAGACAGCGACAAAGTCGTATCCTGCGAAACATGGCCCAGCAGATCAACACCTGTCACCTTGCTGCCAGTGAAAGCCTGATTTTAGCCCAACTTTTTTCAAAAATTGCAGGCCAACTGAGCCAGACCAATCCTGCTTCTGATTTGCTAGATGAAATTGAACGTTATCTGGAAGTCTTCCGAAACCGCAGTCTACCCAAGACAAGAGAAGAATTTGAAACCCGTGCCACCCTTCTTCAACTTCTACGCGAAGCCAAAACCTTCATACAAGTAAAAGTTGACTTTTACCAAAAATATGGACAGTAAAAAAGAAAACTTCAGACCAATCACAAAAAGTGAATCTCTGAAGTTTTCTTTTATTTGTAAGTTATTACCATAAAGGTTAATAGTAAAACGAATAGGGCCAAACTCACTAATAAAGTGAGAACCTTTACCAAGGTGTTGCTCTGCCAGTAACTTGGTTTACCAATATTACTAGTGGCATCCATGGAAAAGAGTTGATTTTGACGGGGTTGTATGGTCACCAATACAATCAAAGCAAGAGATAGGATAATAGCTAAAACAATCAGTATTTCAATCATAGGCCTACCTCAAAATTCCCAGCAAAGTAAAGAGCAAACCAATCAGAATCATCAAGCCCAGTAAGAGTGAAAAAGTCTTACTAATCTTTTCCCCTCGGGTTTCTTTTTCCTTCTTGATAGGTTTTTGTTTCAACTCTTCCATGCGACCTTCAACGTCTTTGTAAAATAAATCTTCCTCTGACATATTAGCCTCCTAAAACAGTTTGCATGGTTTCCTGATATCTCACCAAGTCAACATAATTTGCATGTTGGCCTTGTTTGCCAAGTGCCTGACGCATTTGTTCAACATCTGAAAGGGACAGTTTAATGGTCTCAACCAAAGCAGTAACTTCACTACTTTCAAATAGATGGTCTGGAGCGATGTAAAGTCTATTGTGAACCGTCTGATTGAAGCCCAGAATCAAGAGATTGTGTTCAAAGGCCTGACGCACTGCCTGCAACAACTCATTGCTGTGGTTTATATCCAAGTAAATATCCGACAATTGATAGAGCTCCTGAATCTTCTGTGGGCTAGCATTCTGGTAAAGGACCACATTAGGATAGCGAAGCATATCTAAGAGCTTAGAAGACATCTCTGTCACCGCTGCGATACGGAAGGTAACATCAGGCAAGGCTTCTACGATTGCTTCTACTTGCTCAATTTGATCGGAATTGGTCAAGATCAAGGCATCTCGTCTTAGGAAATTATCACGTTTGAACTGATAATGGTAACCCAAGTGCACAAACTGAGCGTGGTATTTCTCGTCAGTCAATTCTAAAGCGCGCTCATAAGTCGCCTTGTTAGGAATGATAATCTTCTTAGTACGCACATCATCATTTTCCAAAATCAACTGCATATTGCCTGGAATGGCATCATAGAGAGGTTCCTGCCAAACCAAGACATCTGAGCCCGATTTATCTGGATGATGGAAGGAAACCAAGAAAGGAGTCGCTAGAGTATTAAAGATAAGCTGACTTGTATCTATTTCCAATTCTTGCAAAAAGAAGGTGATAAATTCAACCTTATTTGCAAAGTAACGCATGGACTGACCAGAAAAAGTCAATAAGATATCGCCCGTCACATGGTTTTCCAAGATAACTTCCTTTTGATCTACGTCCCGATAGGAAGTCATAATAGCTTGACCAGAAACATCATAGGTGGTTTTAGAAAAGCAAATCCCGAAACGATTATAGTGATCTACTTGAAAAATTCGACCTGCTGGTGTTTTCCATTCGACTTTTTTTACCAAACGCGCCTGTAAACCATCTGCAAAATGAATGACGGCTCTCTCCTGTGTCATATCTTCAATACGAGCAGACTGATTATTTCCTGAAATTTCCCAAAAAGCTGGAACAGGAACTTGGTTAAAATAAAGAGGTTTTCCCTTTTCATATCCTAGATAATAAGTAAAAGGAGATACCAGACCATCAGGCAGAAAACCATCTGCATCGATGACCACTCCAAGTTGAGAAAGACCAGTAGATACTAGACTTTCATGTAAATCTCGACTTTCCTGACTATAACGATCATAAAGTTCAATCATGGAGCACCTCCTCTACTGTTTTCTTCCACTTTTCTAAAATTTCTTTGGTTAAGAAGCCTTCTGCAATTTGGTAAGAATGGGCACGCATATCCGCCAAACGATTTTCTTGATACAATTGACAAATCTTAGTTGAAAAAGTTTGCTTGATTTGGTCTTCCACATGGTCAGATGAGCTTGGAATCAAGTAGCCATTTTTACCGTCTTCAATGAAAGTTTGATTTCCATATGGAACATCAAAGCCAATCAATGGCAAACCTGAACCAATAGCTTCCATCAAGGTTAAACCAAATCCTTCGCTAGTAGAAGCTGTCAAATATACCTCATACTGACTATAAATCTGCGAAAGTTCCGCATGCCCCTTGAGCTGAATATAATCCTCAGCCTGATGATTTGCAATAATTTCACGAAGAAGAGAATCTTCTCCACCGCTCCCATAAATATCAAAAGTTAGTTCCGGTAACTCTTTATGAGCTTCAATCACAGCTTTCACAAGCCAATCAATGTGTTTTTCCTTGGCTAGACGAGAAGCTGTAATGAGAGAAAATGGTTTACGACTCTCTTGTGGTTTTGTTAATTCATCAACACTTCCAACTGGAATGGTTACAATCTTAGGATCATGCTTAGTATAGTGAGCAAACTGTTGCTCTAAGACTTCCTTTTGGCGATCCGTTGAAACGATAAAAAGATCAACCTTATCTGCATTGGTAAACTGATAGTCATAGTAGTTGTTCCAAAGGATATAGTCCTCGTTTGTAGCATTTTCACTATAATGCTCCGCATGAACAACTACAGCTAAATGCGCTGCTTGTGCTTCTTCAAAAACAACCTGTCCAATGCCTGTTTCACGATCTAAAATCACTAGATCTGATTTACTTAAACGAAGAGTCTTCATGAAATAACGTATCAAGGCAGGCTTCCCATATAAAATTCGATCCTTGAAACGGTAGACTTCTTCAGTCCCTTGATTCATGAACATATCATAAGCAGAAGTACCATCTTCATTGTAGAAGGTTCTTTGATAGAGTGTCGCCACATTGTCCTTAGGAGCAAAATATTCTGTGCAATAGCGTGTGTAAGAGAAATAATCTTTGCGTACAAGATTACCTGCAAATACATACTCTACATGTTGAACAAGATCCTTTTTCTCATCTACTAAATAACAAGTGATAAACTTGTCTTCGTCAGAAAAGAAAATACGCAAGACCTTGCCATTTTTTTCCCTTCGTTCCTCTATACCTTCAAAATAAGCCAAAACATCATCCACTGTCACGCTAGTCGGTGCAATCTTAATATCAGTGAAATGATTATAAAGCCAGATAACTTGATCATCATCAAAACCAATATTGGCTGTTAAGTGCTGAATATTATCGGCTAAAATCATATCTGTAAAGATAAACTTCGACGCCAGTTTCAGTCTACGAAAAATACCAGCACGATAGGCTTGAGCGTATTCAACACCACTACTAGCCCAGCCAATTCCTAAATTTATATTGTAAATTGTCATATGTTCCTCTTTTTATGGGAAATGAGTCATAATCTCACCTTTAGGAGTGACTTCAACCAAGCCCATCAGGAGATTACGCACCATATCCGCACGGATTTGTTCTTTCATAGCTTCAAAGCCCGCATAGGCTTCTTGATAATACTCTACGATTGGATTTTTCTGACTAGCAGATTGACCACCGATAGCCATAGATAACTGTTGTAGATAGTCTACCTGCTCAACCCAGTTGTCATCAATAGCCTTGAGCATAGAGAGTCGTAAAAACTGTTCATATAAGCCATGTTGCTCAAGCAATTCTTTCTTTTCAGAAAGTTCTCTATCAATCACCTGCTTCATAAAGCTACGAACTGCAGTTTTGTCAGTCACATCTATATTATCTGGAACCTCTTTAATATGAAAACTAATATTGGTAACGATAAAGTGGAAGAGTAACTCTCGGCTTTCATAACTTGAAGAGGTCACTTGCTCTATGTAGCTAGCAATGATTTTCTCAACAACATCCTCTAAGTCACGAGAACCATCTATTAGACGATTTCTTTCTTTATAGACCATATCCCGTTGAATATTCATACTCTCAGCATATTCTAGAGTCTGACGACGCGCCGAACGGCCAGCACTATCACTTGACTGCTGGGCCCTTTCAACTAGTTTTCGATATTTGCGCCCTTTCAATACTTCCGGTTGAGTCATATCTTTAACCTGATAATCTTTATATTTTTTATGCACCCAAGATGGCCCAAATTTCTTAATAACATCATCTTCTAAGGATACAAAAAACTTACTCATACCAGGATCTCCCTGACGGCCAGAACGTCCACGAATTTGCAGGTCGATTCGTTGACTTTCCATCCGCTCTGTCCCAATAACAATCAAGCCTCCAAGTTCTGCAACTCCCTTACCAAGCTTGATATCCGTACCACGTCCTGCCATAGATGTAGCCACTGTCACAGCCCCCATCTGACCTGACTCAGAAATAATCTGAGCTTCACGCGCTGCATTATTAGCATTTAAAACATTATGAGCAATTCCCTCTCGGAGCAAGAGTGACGAATAAAGTTGAGACATCTCAACCGAGCCTACAAAAACAAGTAGGGGATTTCCCTTAGCATGGTATTCCTTGATGTACTCCAAGGACGCATACACTTTTTCAGGTAAAGTGATATATAGATTATCTGGATAGTCAATCCGTTGTCTAGGACGATTGGTTGGAATACGTACTACAGACATATTGTAGGTTTCAATAAACTCTTTTTCTGCAACCTTACCTGTTCCTGTCATACCAGATATCTTATTAAACATCTTAAAAAGGCTCTGATAGGTGATTGAAGCCATGGCCCGTGTTTCTGGAGATAATTTGACATGTTCCTTTGCTTCAATCGCTTGATGGAGTCCTCCCTGCAGTTTAGTCATCTCTAATAGACGTCCTGTTCCCTTATCAACCAGTACCATCTCATTACCACGAATGACATAGTCCTTGTCTTTAGTAAAGAGTTTATGGGCTCGAATCGCATAAACTAAATGGCGAGCAAAAACCGCATGTTCTTCCTTGTACAAATGATCTATTCCTAAAAAGCTTTCAGCAACCTTAGCTCCCTTAGTAGTGAGCCAGATCTCATCCTTTTCCTCCTTAAAGATATAATCCTCCCCCTCTACCAAGGTCGTTACAAGCGTATCAATAATACCGTAGTAATTAGATTGAACACGAGGAGATCCAGCAATAATAAGAGGTGTCTGTGCGCTATCCAATAAGATATCATCAATCTCATCAATAATAACATAATTGAAAGGTTGCAAAAACTTACCTTCTTGATTAGAAGCTAAATTATCATTCAAAAAATCAAAACCTAAATTGCTATTAGTTGTATAAATAATATCCGACGCATAAATTCTTTTTTTCTCTTCTGGTGTCATCTGCTCTTTAGGATCATCTGTAAATGGGACTCCAATTGTCAATCCTAAGAAGCGGTACACTTGTCCCATCTCCTCAGCATCCCGTTTGGCTAGATAGTCATTGGTGGTAATCAGCATGGTACCTTTACCTGTCAGGGCATTGAGATAAACAGGCATAGTGGCTGTCAAGGTTTTCCCCTCACCAGTATTCATCTCAGCGACATTTCCCTGATGTATAACAATTCCTCCCATTACTTGGACATCATAGGGAAACATGCCCAATACGCGTTTATCCGCTTCACGAACAACTGCAAAAGCTTCAACTAAAATGTCGTCTAAAGTCTCCCCCTCAGCAAGACGTTGACGGAACTCCACTGTCTTAGACGCTAATTCCTGGTCTGAGAGAGACTCCATCTTTTCTTTAAGAGCATTAATCTTTTTTAAAATCCTTTTGACTTTTCTAAGTTGAAAATCTTTAAACACGATTCATCTCCTCAATAGAAAAAGAATAGAAGTCTAAAGACTCAAATCCAGCACTTAGAAGGGAAACTTGATAGGTATAGGTATCTGCTGGATAAGTAAAATCAAAAACTTTCATTTTTTCAATCTTCTCTTCAATAATATCCCCATATCTATCCAAAAAAGAAATTTTTATATATATGCCATTTTCAGGATGACAATCAAAATTCATGCACAACTGATAATCCTGTTTTCTTTTAAGTAAAGGGAGACTAGGCTGGGCTCTAAAGGCTTGATAGTTCACACTTGAGAACCAAGTTTTTAAGATTTCTCCTGATGGCACCAAGGGATTAGATAAACTAATGTGTTTATCCTTATGATATATTATTTCGCTACCATACATAAATGTACCCTGTACTTCTCCCCAAGAGATACTTTCTCTTTGATTAATAATCATTTATCTCTCCTTTTAAAATCCTCTTCCAAGATCATATTATAAAAATGTAAAAACCAAGTAACATTTGTACCCGTATCATCATTGTGTCGCCCCGATGTACCCTTAGATAGAATCTTAGCGCCTGTATAACAAAGATGTTCTACTAACTGATCATATGCCTTACTGTCCATATCTTCGTCTTTCATATAGGAGAGGCCAAACGTTGTCTGTGTAAAGTTAGCCTTTTTAAACACATTCCAAAAACGTCGATCTAAATTTTCCATATCCTGGTAGCTAACTCCTCCAGTCTGATGTCTCAAAATATCAAAACTTGTATTAAAAACTCCAGGTGCCTCTATGCGGCCCCGTCTTGCAATAGTTCCAACATTGGCTAATGGCTTACCAACAATAACTGCATGCGGTTCAAAAACTGCCCCATAGTAGAGCGATGGAAAGGTTCCCATTGATAAACCTGATAAAATTAAATCTTTAGAAGTCAAACCAAGATAGTCTAAATAGTATTGAATTGTTTCCTTAATCTTATTTTCTAATTCTTCACTACCAAGGTAAAAAGCTCCCCCCTCCAAACGAGGATCTGAAAAAAGAAGAAAAGGACATCCTAAATTTTTCATCATGAAATATCCTTCAAAGCCCTCTGCAGGACGATATCCCGCAAAGTATACTGCCAAAGGAGGTTTAAAGTCTCCAGGATGAAAGAAATAATTAATCTCATCACGTATACTATCGTGTAAAATATTACCACCAAGAACAAACTTTCCAAACTGTTTTCTACTCCAACGCTGGTGAAGATTCCCTAGTTTAAGTTTCCCTTTGCCTCGTGCCTCAATAGATACCGTTATATAAAAACTTGTTTCCTTATTATCTATAACAATCGCTTGTTGAAGGTCATCCTCACTATAAATTTCCTCCTCAAAAAATTCGTCAACAGCCCCAGACCATATTTTGCGAATCACTAATCTAAACTCACAATCCCCTTGTTTTTCGTACTCTAACCACAATTCAATAGGGAGATTTTCTCCAATCATGGTATTGTAGGTCCAATGGGCAACCTGAGAAAAAGTATCACTAAAATTTCCCTCTAAAGTCACATGTTCAAATCCTTGATAGGAAATAGAACCTTCAAAAGAGGGATGTATTTGTATTGTTGATGGAAATAATTTATCTCCGTATCCCCCGCCAAAGAGAGAAGTTGATAAATCATTTAGTAATTGCTGGGGTTCAGAGAAATCCATAGCTTGAGCACATCTCTTTTTTAAGAAATCAAGAATACTCAATTCTGTCGTTTTAAAACCTTGATCATAAAAAAGAGTATAAGGTGCAATCTGATCACTAAAAGGTAGTAAATCAGCTAGATACTGACCATCCTCTATCAAGATTGCATGAAAATTTGTGATGCTATCCATTTCCATCATTTTACGAAGGGCAAGCGATGAGTTGGGACAGAAATAGTACCAATACATATTTTCAGGAATATCATAATGATGAGCCCAATTATCAATTCCTATCTGTAGGATTTTATAATCCTTTGACATCTGTAACCTCCTCAATCCAGTGATGCAACTTATCTAAGAATCTTTGTCCTGTGTGTTCTTTGATTTTATCAATAGAGTATACTAATGCTTGATTCCACTCTTTCAGTTTATCTGTATAGTAATGTGCCGCCTTGGAAAATTCTGTCACATCTGAAATCAAATAGCCGTTTTTCAAATGTTCCACATAGACGGTCTCAACTAGATTAATCTGAGGAATTCCCGCACTGATACCTGCTATTTGAGTGTAGAGGTGGGGTTGTTTATTGAGATCCACAATCAAACGAACAAACTCGAGTGTCTTAATCAAATCCAATTCATCATTCATATTGACAAATTGAAAACGCAGTTCTTGCTCCTGGTTTTCCTCTAGGGGATTTTCTGCACCACCATAGTCTAGGCCTTTTTCCAAGCTGTCAATATGGATTTGTCTCTGAATGATTTCATTTACAAGGCTTTCCACTTCATCCATTTGTTCCTGACTAGCAGAGAAGGCTCCAAATATGACTTCTGTATTTTTGGTTTCAGCAATAAATGATAAAACCTGAAATAGAGCTTGTCTATCAATTCCTTCCGAAAAATCTAATTGATAATAAATTATCGATTCTTTTCGAGTCTGACTTCGACCTAGTCGTAAACGCGTATCAAAAGGAGAAAGATGATGAAATTTATCCGATAGTTCAGGATACAGGTCCTGCAAGAGTTGTAAACTATCCTCTCTATCCACTAAGACTACATCTGCCTGTTCAAATGATGGAGCTAAGTTTTTAAAATTAACTTGAGAATTCCGATTAATGAAAAGACTCAAAATTTTAGCAGTATCACTTTGTAAACAGCTGAAGAGCAATTGGTCATGATGGGGATGAGAAGGAATGATAAAAATATCCTGTTTTTCCTGTTTCCTTTGCAGATATTTATCAAAATATTCTACAATTAATTGACTTATATCAGCGTAGTGAAGCTGTTTAAAACGGTAACCAAATATTGGATTTACCTCTACTCGGCCTCCCTCATTTAAATACTCCCTAAATCGCCAAATACCTTTAGGATCTAAATAGTCTTGATAGGTAGGCTGGCCATTATCAAAATAAATGACACTAGACACAAAGCCACGATCGTCCATTATATAATGTGTACTTATTTGCCCATCGAGATCAAAATATTGGATTTCACTGATAAATCCTTCTACACCATGCTCCACTTTAGCATATTTTTTACCATTTTTTTGTACTACTATTGCAAAAGGACTATAAATAAATTGACAATCACTATCCCACTCTATATCTCTTATATTCAGAACCTGGCTGTGTATATCATGCAAATCTTGCAAATCATCAAATATAGGATAAACTTCTGTCTCTAAGACACCATGTCTGTGTAAAAAATAACGTAAATGTGGCTGATAGGATAATACTAATAGTCGAGACGGTAGACCTTGTCTTTGAAAAAGTCTAATTTGATTAAAAGTATCATCAAATTCAAGTTTAAAGTGAGAATAGTACCACGGAGTCAAATCAGCGTGCCATTGACGATTTGAACCATACCAAGCTGGAATAAAATAATACATGATATCCTCCTAAATCAATGGTTTATAAGTTTCATTTAATCTCAAAGCCTTCATTTCATCTTTGATTGTAAAAATCATACCACCAAATATCATAAATAAACCTGGAATCATAGCAATTCTTAATAATTTTTCATCAGCTAATACAAACAGCATAGGAA
Source organism: Streptococcus mitis (assembly GCF_047462815.1). Taxonomy (GTDB): domain Bacteria; phylum Bacillota; class Bacilli; order Lactobacillales; family Streptococcaceae; genus Streptococcus; species Streptococcus mitis_DO. Next base: position 8,455 of record NZ_JASHFB010000002.1, on the reverse strand, counting down.
TACCTGCCATTACCACATTAAAGAAAGCGCCTATAATAGAGAAGCGAAAAATTAGTCTATTCAAAAATCGACCGGTTTCTTCACCAGGATAGATTCCGTATATATATTCTCCAGATTTTTTCATACGTTCTGCTATTTGTTCCCCACTCATATTTACAAATGCAAATAGGATACTAAAAAGAAAAAGAAATCCGATATACATATAAATCCAAAGTGGTTTCCCAACTGTATACTTAACTGAAATTTCAGAGAGTACTGAATTTGCAGGGAAAAGCGACTGTAACAGCAAAAAAATATAGGTAGGTAAAGCTAAAAAACTCATCAAATACATGTAAGGCATCCCTCCAGCTGGGTTAAGCATCACTTCAAAATATGAATATCTCTTAAAACGACTATTTAAACCAATCTTATTAACCGGTATGCGATAGCGAGCTCTATAAAATAAGGCTAATAGATAAGCAAAGAAAACTCCCATAAGACTTAAAGATACTAAAATTGTGGTTGGTATATGCACAGCTCTAAATGCTTCAATCAAATCCTGTGGAATATTTAAGACCATACTAGTTAACAATATAACCATAGATCCACCAATCCCATTACTAGCATTAATATCAGTTAACCAAATGGAGAAAAAAGTCCCTGCAACCAATAATGTTGTATTCAAGAGCAGGATAAGTTCAGAAGAGTAAATTTGTTGAACAGGAAGATTTAAGGAAATAGCTAAAGATTGAATGATAGCTATAAACAATGTTAAATACATCTGACGCCTATCCTGAATTTCCACCGACATTGATGTCAACCCTAAACTCTTTGAAAAGGAAAACATCTGCCACAAAATCATTGAAGACATCCATGGAGAAATACCAACAGAAAGCAAGGAAAGACTACGGAGATTCCCACCTGTAAGAGCCGTCGAAAAAGCAAGATAAGCTGTTGAACCACCTAAAAAATCCTTACTATTTACATCAATAAATGGTAACGTCAAATGACTTCCTAACACATAAATAAAAATCAAAAAGAGAGTCACTAGACCTTTTTTTAATATAGATGAAAAATAGTTTTTCATGAAAATTCCTTTCGTATTTTCAATTATAAAATAAATATTTACTACCAATAGTAGCAATATTTTCACAAGATAACTCAGATAATCAAGATGAGAATTCTCTCTAGTAGGATTTAAAATAAAGTATTAAAAAAACTAAGTTTTAACTGAAAGACTTCGAACTAAATAGTGTCTATTTTTGTTCAAAACATAATCATTCTTCATCCATTTTTCTAAATCTAAATTAAAAATCTTATCCTCTTTAACAAATTTTGGAATAAAATATCGGAAAAAACAGATTAAGTTAAATTATATGGTCAATGATACTCACGCAAATTATAATTTGTTATTTTCACATTAATAATTTCTGATAATAATGACTTCAAACGTTTTCCATAAGTAAAAACCACTTAGTTGGTTAGTCGCCATTAAAAATATAAAATTTTAAAACGATTTCTTTCATTGCTATACTTATAACTCTCTCATTTATAAATTTAGCATTAAAATATTGAACTCTCTAAGATATAGATATTCTAGAAGTCTGATTTTTAAGGAAATTATTCCATATCTCTACAATACTTTCCTCTAAGTACTCACTCGCCAACTGATAAGAATTGCTATGAAAATCCTCCATATCTTTAGAAGATAGTTCAACTAATCTCTGAGCCATATCCTCTACCAACTCCTGATCACTTCTTCCTTCAAAAGGAACTAAATAACCATTTTTACCATCTAGTATAAAGGTAGGATTACCATATCTCACATCAAATCCAACAATAGCCAATCCTGCTCCAACAGCTTCCATCAAAGTCAAACCAAAAGTCTCAGTTGTAGAAGCTGTTAGATAAATACTATGTTTTATGTACTCGTCATCCAATCTCGCATATCCTTTTAGATGGATATAATCCTCTGCCGAATATTCGCAAATCAACTCTTTCAACCCATTATATTCCATACCTTGACCAAAGATAGAAAAATCAATATTCGCACCCTTTTGATGCGCTAAAACAACTGCTCTAATAGCTAAATCTACTCGCTTTGAATAAATCAATCTTGAAGCCGTCATAATTTTTTGTGGTTGCCTAACTTTGTCTGCATATTGTAAAGAATTCAAACTCCCTACTGGAATAGTATAAATTTTGGGAGCTTGCTGTCCTTCTTTTTGAAAAGACTCCTTCAAAATTTCTGCCTGTAACTTAGTAGATGTAATCATAAAGTCAAAACGATTAGCATACTTTACAGGGTAGTAATATTCATAGCTAAAGGGATGCTCACCAAAAGTATGTTCCGAATGGAACACTAGTCCTAGTTTTGCACCTGATGATTGCTCCAATAGTGGACGAGCAAAATCAATATTCGAAGCCCTATCCATCAGAACAATATCTCTTTCTTTTAGGTTGAGCTTATTTATAAAAAAAGTTATCAGCTCTTCATGTGTTATTAGTCTATTATCTTTTAATAGATAAAGACGTTTCTCTTTCTGAGAAATTTCCTCTAATGCTACACTTCCGTCTTGGTTATGATAAACACGTTTTCCTAGTTCAGCTGAAATGTGATTATTTTGATAGTTCAATACAAAATAATCAGTTACTAGTTTTCTTGTAGAGTACATTTCCCTTCTTAGTAAATATCCTTCTGAAAAATAATCCACATACTGAACCTTATCTAAATAATATTTACTGTACCGAAAAACGATAACTTCTCCATTATCTAGTTTATAAGATTGACTTTCGTCAGAACTATCAATTTGTTGTGACTTCTCCAATCCCAAAAGCATTTCCATCTCACTAGAAGAAAGAATGGGTTCTGTTACTAACTGATCCGTAAACAAAAGTTGAGCAAAAAGAAGTTCATTGTATCGATAACCTTTGGATAAAAAATAATCTAATTGATCCCTATTTGGCCAATGGGTAAATACAAAATATGTCTCTACACCTAACTTGCGAAACATTTTAAGGCGATGTGCTTGTGCAACATCTACTCCATTTGGTTCAAACCCTAGCAATAGATTAAAATTATAAACAGTCAAATTTTCTCTCCCATCTACCAAATAAACTACGATAATCTTCTAAACTAGTTATCCCTAATATTTGAGCTTGATTTCTAGAAAGTTGATAATACTTATCAGGATTTTCTAGAACTTGGCGTACATTTTGAATGAGAGACTCTATTGTATCGTAACAAGTTTCTAATTTTTTATATTCTTCATGATGAGTCAGATTGTCCAATGTATAAAGTAATATTCCTCTTTCAACCGCACGTAAAGAAGAGGCAAGAATTTCAATATCATACTGAATATCAAAATAGAAACTACTGCTATCCAGTAATTCTTGAAAAAGTCGATAACTCATTCCTGGATGTATGTGCATATTAGAATAGATAGATAAATTAGTAATACGACTTCCCATCTCTGTAACTGCTCCTACATGGAAATCAATCTCTGGAAATTGAATCAATAATTGTTCTAAACCTTCTATCCATTCAGAATTTGTAATAATCATAGCTTGTGGCCTAACCGGAACTGGCTTATTTAAAGCAAACCCATATAGATGTGTGTAAGGAGAAAGATCAGAACTTCGAGGGGACATTACTAGAACCTGATTAACTCGGTCTGCAATCTTATCAGCCTCTGTTATATCATCTGCCAAATAATAGTAATTTTCTTTCTTTCCTGAGGGAAGAAGCGAGAGAATCTCTTCTCCCAAAATTAAAATATCTTCTCTCTCTACTATCTCTTCTAATACTTTAAGGAGAAAAGAATGACGATTCGGATAGATAGTTGGACTCTGCTGTGAATCAAAGTAAGCTATTTTATCTTGTTGTAACCACTCTACTAGAAGTTCTCTCCCTTCTGAGTTGTAAATAGTTCTCAGTACACTCTTTTCTTCTTCATCTAAAAGTTCACGACAAACTTTCCAGCCATAAGCACTGTAATAATCTATCCAGATGCACGTTTCTTCTTCATCATACCAGTAAACCCTCGCAATAGTACGCTCTGATTGTGGTTGACGGAACTTTATTCGTGCTTTCTTTTTACTTTGGTCATAAACATAACCTTCTAAACCATCTGTCGTTATCTCCCAGTAAGGGGGCAGAGGTAAATTGTTAACAAAGAGAGGTTGACCCTTTTCTTTCATTAGGAAGTATGTCAGTGCTGTCAACTCCCCTTGTTCAAGATTATCTAGATTGTCAAAACAATCAATGTAGAATACAGTTAATGATTTCTCTAGCTTTTGAAAAATCTCCTTAATTTTTGGAACTTTATCATCTGTTTTTTTTGCGATTACAAACATCTTTTACTTTTCCCATTCTCTTGATAAATGTATCTAAATCTTGCATCTTGAGATGCAAGATCTTTACAAATACTTTCTGAATCATCCGTTGAACCATCATTAATTAAAATAATTTCTAAATTTTGATAAGACTGGTATCTTATACTATCTAAGGCTAGTTCTAGATAAGGTTCTACATTACACACTGATACGATAACACTAATTAATGGTTCTGTTTGCATTCATTCTACTTATTTTCTAGAGTATTCAAATAGTTTTTGATATGCTGAATCATCTCTTGAACATCCTGATTTTCAAAAACATAGTGAGATATTTCACGTCCATGATTTGTTGCTTGGAAAGAATAGAAAGGAATTCCCTTATCTGCTACTTTTTGGATAATGTTATAAATTTCACCCTCATAGTTTATATCTAGATAAAAATCTAACTGATTGAAAACTTTTTCATGCGTCAAAGGATCAAAGCAGGGAAAAAGTGTTACATTTTTATACTTTTCCAACATTAAAATTTCTGGTGCAAAATAGCAGTGGGCCAAAATATTAAAATTCACTTGTGGAAGAGCTTTAATCAGATTCTCTGCTTCATGCAAGTTCACGGTATTCGTATAAATAGCTGTTTGATAAGGAGGGAGTGAAACAAGAGCACTCCATCCTTCTTTGGCAGGATATTTTCTAAGTATAACATCATCCCAAGACAATCCATAGTAAAACCACCATTCTTCTCTGAATCGATTAAAATGATGTTGATGCCACGGCTTCAAGCCTGTAGTATAGTGAATGACAGCTGGTTTTCCTTTAAAAAGATCATACCAATCCGTATCACCCAGTGTAAATTGCTGACTATCTGACCCCACTTGAAGATTATAGGTTAGAGGAAGATGATACCAATTATCCTGAAAAGCAAGATTCAAGATTCCTTGATCCCCATAGACATCATGATGATGTTCCGCAGTCAAATCAAATAACTGTTTCACAACATCTTCCTCTCTCCATTTTTTATTATCTATCAATAATAAACCAGAATTAAACTTATCCGATGTTGTCGGTAAATCCTCAACTGCAGCAACAGGACAATCTTGCATATCTAGTTCAAATAAACTTGATAAATCCTGTGTCACAATCATATCACTATCCAAATACAAAACCTTATCTTCTACTACATGGTGAGGAATTAAATACCGAAAATAGGCAGCATAGTTTAAATGTGCTGTTGGAAGTTTATAATCTTGAAACATAGCTGAAGAACATCTAACGTTTATAATTTCTGAATCTATTTTTTCAAGATGATCATCTACTAACCGAAACCAATCAGTTGGAATATCTTCATTTAGAATATAAAACTTAATCTGCTTCATATGGCTACATATAGATTTAATTGTTGTCTCTAAATAACTCACATAAGCTTGATTTGCTGCAAGAACAATTACTTTCTTATACATAATCTCCCCTTATATTTCCCATTCCATCTAAAATACCAAAAGTAAGAAATCTCTTCAAACGTATTTTATACCATATATAATACAAAACATATTATATCAAAAAAACAGCTATTTTCCAACTTATACAGTAATAATCATCCCATAATAAAGTATACTAAAAATCGATATTTATGATACATCAGATGTATGATATATCCATTGTATTGTAAGCACATTGGATATAATCAACTATTGTTAATTGCGAAGGAACAAAGTCCAATTCTTGTCGTTGAATAGTCGCTCCAATCTCTTTTTTAGATTTCCCTGACAGTCAGGACAAATGCAGCATTCTATAGTAAATTGAAACAAGAGTAGGACAAAAGAGCTTCGTAAAAAGTATTACAACTTGGTAATACCTTTTTGAGGTGCTTTTTGATATGAGCTCATGTTTTCTCAATAGGATTGTACTCAGGTGAGTAGGGAGGAAGTGGTAAAAGTTTATGCCCAAATTCTTCACATAAGAGCTCTAGCTTACCCATTCTATGGAATCTTGCATTATCCATAATAATAACTGATGGTTTGTTTAAGGTTGGTAAGAGAAACTTCTGAAACCAAGCTTCAAAAAAGTCGCTCGTCATCGTCTCTTCGTAAGTCATTGGAGCGATTAACTCACCATTTGTTAGCCCCGCAACCAAAGAAATCCTCTGATATCTTCTTCCAGATACCTTACCTATTATTAACTGGCCTTTTAATGAGCGACCATATTCTCGATAAAAATAAGTATCGAATCCTGTTTCATCAATATAAACAGGTGCTAAGTGCTTTAAACTATTAAAATTCTTAAGAAATAAAGCTACTTTTTCTGGGTCTTGTTCATAGTAGGTGTGGTGCTTTTTTTTCGAGTGTACCCCATAGCTTTGAGAGCATAGTGGATAGTAGTTAGATGACAGCCAAATTCAGAAGCTATTTCAGTCAAATAAGCATCTGGATTATCAGTAAGATAGTTTTTGAGTCTATCTCTATCAACTTTTCTTGGTTTTGTTCCTTTTACTTGATGGTTTAGCTCTCCTGTTTTCTCTTTTAGCTTTAACCAGCCATAAATGGTGTTACGTGAGATTTGGAAAATCTGTGATGCTTCTGTTATACTACCTGTTCGCTCACAATAGGCGAGAACTTTTTTACGAAAATCTATTGAATATACCATAAGAATATTATGATACATTGTGTACTATTTTTGGTTCATTTTATTATAGTTGATCATGAACTTCTTATCAATAAAATTGGGTCAAAAGAGCTTGACGTCTTCCTTTAGTATTTTTACGTTTGTATGTATTTCTTCTCTTTCAACTGGGAACATCTCCATCTTCCTCAGATGCACGACATGTCAGTATACTAAAAACCTCCAAAAGTTTTTAACTTTTGGAGGTTTACGATAACCTAATTAGTCTATTTCGATTATCTAGAACAAGACTTATTCTTCCTCATCACGTTTACGTCGTTTAGCTACTAAACCTAATCCAGTTAAACCTGCTACAAGTCCTAAGACAGCAGATGAGATTGATGAAGTTTCACCAGTATTTGGCAATTGCTTACGTGTTTTAGCCGTTTCAGTTTGAGGAGCTGGACTAGTTGAATTCGAATGAATCATTGACGTTGAAGTACTTACGCTTGTTGAAGCTAACGTGCTTGCTGATGTACTTGCGCTCGTTGAAGCTGACGCGCTTGCTGACGTACTTGCGCTCGTTGAAGCTGATGTGCTTGCTGATGTACTTGCGCTCGTTGAAGCTGAAGTGCTTGCTGATGTAATCGCGCTCATTGAAGCTGACGCGCTTACGCTTGTTGAGATCGACGTACTAGCACTTGTCGATACGGATGTACTTACTGAATCTGATGCAATAATACTATTGATATCTAAACTATCGAGCGATCTGATTTCTGCAAGCCCCTTACTTGTTACAACAGAAGCACTTGTTGATGCTGACGTACTTGCTGATGTGCTTGCACTTGTTGAGGCTGACGTACTTGCTGATGTACTTGCACTTGTTGAGGCTGACGTGCTAGCCGATGTACTTGCACTTGTTGAGGCTGATGTACTTGCTGATGTACTTGCACTTGTTGAGGCTGACGTGCTAGCCGATGTACTTGCACTTGTTGATGCTGATGTACTTGCTGATGTACTTGCACTTGTTGAGGCTGATGTACTTGCGCTCGTTGAAGCTGACGTGCTTGCTGACGTACTTGCACTTGTTGACGCTGACGTACTTGCGCTTGTTGATGCTGACGTACTTGCTGACGTGCTAGCCGACGTGCTTGCGCTCGTTGAGGCTGACGTACTTGCTGATGTACTTGCGCTTGTTGAAGCTGATGTACTTGCTGATGTGCTTGCGCTTGTTGAAGCTGACGTACTTGCTGAGGTACTTGCGCTTGTTGATGCTGACGTACTTGCTGATGTACTTGTACTTGTTGATGCTGATGTACTTGCTGATGTACTTGCACTTGTTGAGGCTGATGTACTTGCTGATGTACTTGCGCTTGTTGAGGCTGACGTGCTAGCCGATGTACTTGCACTTGTTGAGGCTGATGTACTTGCTGATGTACTTGCACTTGTTGATGCTGATGTACTTGCTGATGTGCTTGCACTTGTTGAGGCTGACGTACTTGCTGACGTACTTGCGCTCGTTGAAGCTGACGTGCTAGCCGATG